>NZ_JACGAU010000083.1:0-260 GCF_020137595.1 Campylobacter sp. RM12640 | reverse complement strand
TAAGTCATTTTAATTTACAGCAAAGTCCAAAACACGAAGTAACAGAACTTAAAAAACCAAATACCTTATTATTAAGTACAATTAAAAAGCAAAACTATACGATAGATGGAAAGTTTTTTAAAAGCGTAAATTTAATAGTTGATAAAGAAGTGCAACTATATGAAGATTATTATGAAAAAAGTTTTGAAGAAAAAGCTTCAGAATTACCAACTAGACTTAGTAAAGATAAGCTAATAAATTATGATATTTATGGTTATTTT
>NZ_JACGAU010000082.1:0-288 GCF_020137595.1 Campylobacter sp. RM12640 | reverse complement strand
AATTCTAATATTAAAGGCGATATAACTGCTAATAATTTAACTTTAAATAATTCTAGTATTACTAATAAAGCTGATGGTTCTACTAATACTATAAATGTTACAAACGATTTAACTATAAATAACGAAAGCCAAACTACTATTGATGGAAATTTCCAAGTAGGCAATGACTTTAAATCAAGTAATACAATCTTTAGTGGAGATATAACTGCAAATAAATTATTAAGCGATAATAAAAGCACTTTTCAAGGTAATGTTAGTGCTGATAGCATAAGTGCAGTTGGTTCTATA
>NZ_JACGAU010000081.1:0-324 GCF_020137595.1 Campylobacter sp. RM12640 | reverse complement strand
CTTGTTACTTTATTAGTATTTGTAGTGCTTTGTTTATCTTCTTGTTTTTCTTGTATTTTTTCTGGTTTATTATCTTCATTAATATTTGCTTTGGTTAAAGAAAAATCATTTACTTTTAAAGGTTCAACTTTAATTACCTTAGTATTTGAAAAGCTTATTTGTTTTCCTGAATCAATTAAAGAAGTTTTATTACCTAATCTAACATCTATTGCACCTTGTAAGCAAGCTAATTTGTTTATATTAAGTCCAACTTCTCCTACAAACACTGTTCCTCTAATACCAATTGTTGCTGTATGAGCTTTTAAAGAGAAATTCTTTCTTGCT
>NZ_JACGAU010000080.1:0-325 GCF_020137595.1 Campylobacter sp. RM12640 | reverse complement strand
CGCAGAGATAGCTAAAGCAGCTAGCAACTTCTCAACAGCAATAAGCGATATTACTTCTTATTACACAGCTAAAGGTTCATTTGCGGCAAATTTATCTGATATGACAAATGTTGCTTTAGATACTGATGGAAAATTTAAAATTAAGAATAAAACTTGCGCAATGATTACTGCACCTGCTACAGGTAGTGATGTAATTATTTATGTTGGTGCAGATATTAAAGATCCTATTTGCCAATCATTTGATGGTGTAGGTAGCATTGCCGCTATTTTGGGCAATAAAAAACTATCTACCTATACAGATGCAGCTAAAGGCTATAAAATTCAG
>NZ_JACGAU010000079.1:0-330 GCF_020137595.1 Campylobacter sp. RM12640 | reverse complement strand
GAAAACCCATAAATATCTTAATAGCTATTGGATTTATTATTGCTTTATTATTAGTTATAAAATTAATTAGCCTTTTTATTGTAGGTGCTAGTGTAATGGCTATTGGTGGCGTAACTAGATGGTAAGAATAGGAATTTAAAATTCCTATTTTATATAGCTTAAAGATTTTTTAAGCTTTTTTAATCTTTCTAAATCTTTATGCTTTAATTTTAATAAAGTTTCAATTAATTGAGTATGCAAAGCTTGTAATTCTACTAATTCATCTTTACTTAGAGTATCTAGCCAATTGCTATTTATTTTTTCTTCTAGCTCATTGGCTAAACTTTCTAA
>NZ_JACGAU010000078.1:0-344 GCF_020137595.1 Campylobacter sp. RM12640 | reverse complement strand
TGCTGAACTTGCAAAAGCAGCTAGCAACTTCTCAACAGTTATTAGTGATATTTCATCATATTATACAGCTAAAGGTTCATTTGCAACAAAATTATCTGATATGACAAATGTAGGTTTAGATGGAGGAACTACAGCAGCTGCAGCAGGCGCAGGAGCTACTGGTGAACTTAAAATTAAAGATAAGAAGTGTATAAAATTTGAAGCAAAAGATAGCACGCTAAAAATAGGAAAAGGTACTGATTCAGCACAAACTATTTGTACAAATTTTTATGCTATTTCAAGTGTTAAAGCAATTACAGGAAATACAGATGTTCCAGATTTTACAAGTGCATATGAAATTAGAC
>NZ_JACGAU010000077.1:0-368 GCF_020137595.1 Campylobacter sp. RM12640 | reverse complement strand
GCTGCAGGTGTAATGACATTAAAAGGCGCACAAGCAATGATGAATATTGCTGAATCAGCTCAAAAAGCTCTTGAAGCAATCAGAAGTGACCTTGGTTCTGTCCAAAACCAACTTGTTTCAACTGTTAATAATATTTCAGTTACTCAAGTAAATGTTAAATCAGCTGAAAGTAATATTAGAGATGTTGACTTTGCATCTGAGAGTGCTACATTTAGTAAACACCAAATCCTAGCTCAATCAGGTGTATATGCAATGAGCCAAGCTAACGCTGTTCAACAAAACGTAATGAGATTATTACAATAGTAATAATAGGAGTTTTTAAGATAGCGTTTAGCTATCTTAAAAAACGACTAAGGTTATTACAATAG
>NZ_JACGAU010000076.1:0-386 GCF_020137595.1 Campylobacter sp. RM12640 | reverse complement strand
AAACCCATATCCACCACCATCAAGTCCAATTTGTCCTAAAACAGATGCAAGAGTTATCATAGCCCAGTGAGCTTGTTCTCCGTGATGAGCCCTTTGAAAACCCCAACCTGCCATAATCATAGTTCTATTTTTAGCCATAAGTTCTGCTAATTCTTTTATTTTTTCTGCTTTTATACCTGTAATTTTTTCTGCTAATTCAGGAGTTTTTGGATTATTCTCATCAAATAATCTTTCTTTTAATTTAGCAAATCCTACCGTGTATTTTTTAAGGAATTTTTCATCGTGAAGATTGTTTTTAATTAGATGATAACACATTGCTTCTACTAAGGCAACATCGGTTGTAGGATTAATAAATACTTGTTCTGCACCTAAAAATCTCGCTGTAT
>NZ_JACGAU010000075.1:0-433 GCF_020137595.1 Campylobacter sp. RM12640 | reverse complement strand
GAGACAAAGTGACCTTGCTTTAGGAGATAAAATTAATCTTACATTTAAAAACGTAGATGGAATTAATGATGTTACATTTGAGCCAGTGCAAATTGCTCAAGGTAATAATATTAAAGCAGGTCAAGGTTTAGGTGCTTTAGTTGAAGCTATTAATAAATCTACTGATAAAACAGGTATTAAAGCTTCTGTTACGGTTCAAAGTGTATTTGAACAACCTATTAAAGCAGGAACTACTTTACAAGGCTTTAGTATAAATGGTGTTACTATTGGTTCTATTGAAGTTAAAGATAAAGATGGAAATGGAGCTTTAAGAGCTGCTATTAACTCTGTAAAAGATCAAACAGGGGTTGAGGCTAGTGTTGATGAAAAAGGAAGATTAGTACTTGCTAATAGAGATGGTAGAGGTATTAAGATAACTGATGGGGTGGATAAG
>NZ_JACGAU010000074.1:0-491 GCF_020137595.1 Campylobacter sp. RM12640 | reverse complement strand
TTCAAACAAACTCTAACTATTACAGGCGATAGTAAAAACAATGTCTTAGATAAAGCTACATTAGAGCAAGGCATAGTAATTGATAACAAAGATGCACAAGTAAGTGTGATAAATGGCTCAGAAATCAAAGGAGAAATAAAAAACGAAGGCTTTATAAATGTAGAAGAAGGCTCAACAGTATCAGAGCTAGTATCAGGTAGCGGAACACTCTCAACCGATGGAGCTTGGTATGATAAAAATGTAAGTATGGGTAAGATTGAAGGAGAGAATAATACCTTTAAAGGCGATGTAATTATTACAAATACAAATACCGAAGTAAAAGCTGATAATAATACCTTTTTAGGCAATGTATCAGTAAATAATGGCAAACTTAGTGCTACTACTAATAACAACTTTAAAGACATTAATGCTAATAATATTGATTTTATAAACGATGATATAAAAACAACCGATGAAATCAAAGCTCAAACAATAAAAGTAGATGATAAGTT
>NZ_JACGAU010000073.1:0-491 GCF_020137595.1 Campylobacter sp. RM12640 | reverse complement strand
AGCTTATCATCTACTTTTATTGTTTGAGCTTTGATTTCATCGGTTGTTTTTATATCATCGTTTATAAAATCAATATTATTAGCGTTAATATCTTTAAAGTCGTTCTTAGTAGTAGCTGTTAGTTTACCATTATTTACTGATACATTGCCTAAAAAGGTATTATTATCAGCTTTTACTTCGGTATTTGTATTTGTAATAATTACATCGCCTTTAAAGGTATTATTAGTTCCACTTACTTCTCCCATACTTACATTATCTTCATAAAAAGCTCCATCGGTTTTTAAAATACCACTACCTGTTACTTTTTCTGATACTGTTGAGCCTTCTTCTACATTTATAAAGCCTTCGTTTTTTATTTCTCCTTTGATTTCTGAACCGTTTATTACACTTACTTTTGCACCTTTACTATCAATTACTATGCCTTGCTCTAATGTAGCTTTATCTAAGACATTGTTTTTACTATCGCCTGTAATAGTTAGAGTTTGTTTAAA
>NZ_JACGAU010000072.1:0-507 GCF_020137595.1 Campylobacter sp. RM12640 | reverse complement strand
ACATTATGCCCAGTCTCAAACCTAGTTAAACCAATCTTATCACTTGTAGTTGCCCCAATACTAGCCTTAACTGTCTCATTAGAATATGCACCAATTTGAAATTCTTTGTTTGAAAACGTTCCACTTAGAAGCTTTTGACCATTGAATGATGTAGTATTACCAATATTGTCTAATTCTTCCATAAGTCTAGAAATATCAGCTTGAAGTGAGCGTCTTGTTTCAGTTGTTTGACCATCTTGAGCTGATTGAATAGCTTTATTCTTAATTGTATCAAGTATTTTTATTTGCTCATCCATAGCCTTATCAGCTGTTTGAATAATACCAATAGCATCATTAGCATTCATAATAGCTTGACCAAGAGAACTTGCTTGAGATCTTAAGCTATCAGCAATTGCCATACCTGAAGCATCATCAGCAGCAGAGTTAATTCTAAAACCTGAGTTTAACTTATTTAAAGAACTGTCAATTGATCTATTGTTCATAGATGCGTTTGCATGAGCGCTTAGC
>NZ_JACGAU010000071.1:0-527 GCF_020137595.1 Campylobacter sp. RM12640 | reverse complement strand
GATTATATATTCAAGGTAGAACATGTTTTTTTTTAAAAAAGTAAAAAAATTATTTAAAGATCCAGAATTATTTTTCCATGACTATAACATTAAAAAAAGAGCTAAAAATAATTTAATAATTAAAAAATTAGGTAATAGTCATATTCCATATTCAACCTACACAATAGTCTCAGCTGTTTATAATGTAGAAAAATATTTAGATGATTTTTTTACTTCAATAATAAATCAAAGTATAGGGTTTGAAAAATCAATTCAATTAATAATGGTAGATGATGGTTCTAGTGATAATTCAGCTAATATTATTAAAAGGTATCAAAAACTATACCCAAACAATATTACTTATATTTATAAAGAAAACGGCGGACAAGCAAGTGCTAGAAATCTTGGACTAAAATACGTTAAAACTCCTTGGGTAACTTTTGCAGACCCTGATGATTTTTTAGATAAAGACTATTTTAAAAATATAGATATAGAAATATCAAAAAACAATAATTTAGCAATGGTAAGTTCAAATATTATTTTTTACC
>NZ_JACGAU010000070.1:0-559 GCF_020137595.1 Campylobacter sp. RM12640 | reverse complement strand
AAAACATAATCACTAAACATAAAAAGCTATTTTTATTAAAAGAATTTAAAACTTATAAATACTTTATAAAAACATTAATTATATTAACTCTTAAAAATACAACTAATATTTTATTTAATAGTAAAAACATAATTATCACTTATAATTTAAATTACTTATTACTATAAGAGTTATTTTAAAAAGATAATATATATGCTACCAAATATCACACCACTTCAATAAGTATTATAATTTATATAAAAATAGCTTTAAACATAACTACAAGCTAAATAAGTAAAAATAAGTATTCTTAAATAAATTCAAATATCATTAAAAATATAAATATTATTTATAAGTTTTAATCTAAAATAAATACACAAGTAAAACCTAAAATCATACTAAAACTACATATATTAAAAAGATTTAAAAAATAATTTAAAAAATAATTTAAAAGATAGATAAAAAGAATAAAAATGGTGGGCCTAACAAGACTTGAACTTGTGACCTCACCCTTATCAGGGGTGCACTCTAACCAGCTGAGCTATAGGCCCTTAAGAAGTAGAATTATTGTTATCTTATT
>NZ_JACGAU010000069.1:0-609 GCF_020137595.1 Campylobacter sp. RM12640 | reverse complement strand
TGTAGCACTTGCTTTATCGCGAGCTTCATTATAAAAATATTGCACCCAACCCATCATATCGCGACCTTCTGTAAAGGCATTTAATGCGTTATCTCCAAAATGTTTTAATATACCACAACAAATATCATAGTCATTTTTCGCATTGTAAAGTGGTTGTATGGCTTGTTTAATTGCAAATAAGTATCTATTATCTGTAGATTTAGTTATATCATTTCTTTCTATTTCAGTAGTAGCCGGTAGAACTAAATCAGCATGTCTTGCACTAGCAGTCCAAAATATTTCTTGCATGATAAAGCTATCAACTTTTTCAAATGCTTTTAGCATCCTATTTCTATCTTGATGATGGTGCATTGGATTACCACCAGCCCAATAGATACATTTTATATTAGGAAATACTTTTTTCTTTCCATTAAAATCATATTCTTTACCAGGATTTTCAAGCATATCTACTATTCTTGAAACAGGAATTACTTCGTTTTCTCTATCGCTCCACTCTCCCTTAATACTAGGAACTGCACCAATACCTAATAATCCAGGAGAAGTATATTCTGGTTTAGCATTACCTAAACTTACAGAATTATCAGCCCCTGCATCGGCATCATGGTAGTG
>NZ_JACGAU010000068.1:0-626 GCF_020137595.1 Campylobacter sp. RM12640 | reverse complement strand
GAGTTTTTGTATTTTTATTTAGCGATTGTTTTTTAAAGCTTATTATTTTTTACCTTAAACCTAAAAGTTTTTTATATTCTTATTTTTTTAATTTTCTTTTATCTTTTTTTACATATTCGCTCTCATTATTATTTGTAATATTTATGAATTGAAAAAGTTTTAAGGTAACTCATTGTATTTTTAGGTGTATTTGTAATAATTTTAAAAATAAAGAATTTAAACTAAGAATTTGATTTTAACTCCAAAAAGAACCAACGCTAATTAAGTTGGTAAAAATTGGTAAGATTTTGAGTGTTTAACATTAAAAATTATGGAATTTGAATTAAGAATTTGATTTGTGGTTTTAGTTTTAAAATTAAAATTCCTGTTTTAAATTCTTTTTTTCAGTGTGTTTTTTCCACTCTTGAGACTATTATTTATAACTAGCAAATGAATTGCTAGTTATAAATAATAATGAGAGTGAATAGGTAAAAAAGATAAAAGAAAATTAAAAATATAAAAAGTTTTTTGAATGGTAGATAAAGATTATAAAAACATAAAAGCTTTAGAATAATAATCACTAAGAAAATTATAAAAATTAAAAAATATTAAAAACTTTTAGGTTTAAGGTAAAAATATAAAAACTC
>NZ_JACGAU010000067.1:0-639 GCF_020137595.1 Campylobacter sp. RM12640 | reverse complement strand
AGCTACCATTATTCAGATGGTGGAGTTCCAACTCCGGGTGCAGTTACGGGCAATGCTAATAGTGGTAATATTGAAGATAAAGCAAATAATTTTAGTGGTTTTCCTGGACTTGCAGGAATTAGCACAAAAACTACTATAAAAGGGGAGTGGGATAATAGAACTAACGAAGTAATTCCTGTTTCAAGAATAGTAGATATGCTTGAAAATCCTGGTAAAGAATATGAATTTGATGGCAAAGTTAAGACCTTCCCTTTAATTAAGTCAATTTATTGGGCTGGTGGTAATCCAATGCACCATCATCAAGATAGAAATAGACAATTAAAAGCATTTGCTAAGGTTGATAGCTTTATAGTTCAAGATTGTTTTTGGACTGCTAGTGCAAGATATGCTGATTTAGTTCTACCGGCTACTACTGAAATAGAAAGAAATGATATAACTAAAGCACATACAAACAAATATATCTTCGCTATGAAAGAATGTATAAAGCCTATGTATAACTCAAGAAATGATTATGATATTTTTTGTGGAATTATTAAGCATTTTGGTGAAGAAAAATACCAAGCTTTTACAGAGGGTAAAACTGCAAATGAATGGATTAAATACTTTTACGAACAATCAAGAGAAAAAGCAGCAGCAAGT
>NZ_JACGAU010000066.1:0-662 GCF_020137595.1 Campylobacter sp. RM12640 | reverse complement strand
GGCTATACAGGAAAAAAAGCACCGCTTTTAAATATCCCTGATGATGGCTTTAAAAATGGTATAAAATCATACGAGCAAAAAATCCAAAACTTAACAGAGTATTTAAACGAGCAAGTAAAAGGCTTACCTCACGAGGTACATAAGGCAGTTAATACTAGGATAAAAGAAAGTTTAATGCAAATAAAAGAAGTTAGAAACAATTATAACACTATAAAAAAGGTATTTAATGATGAGAAAGAGCAAAACTATAAAGGAAAACTTTTAAAAGTAGGTAATTGTGATATTTTAGGACAAGACTTGCCATTATTTGTAAGCTTGGAAAATGTTTTTACTCATAAGCACAGAAAACATATAACATCTTATGATTATGCAATGATACCGCAAATGTTAAAAAACATTAAAAATAAAACACTTTCAAAAGCACATTCACAGGCTGAAGTAGTAGTTAGTCATTTAGGCACTTATTATCGCTTAGCTATTAAAAAGACTAGCAAGAATGAAGCTATTGTTACATCTATTACACAGGAAAGAAAGTGGGAATAAATGGTGGCGTTTGGGGAACCAACGAATAAACGGCATTGGCTAATGCTTAAGGCTTTCTGCAAAGTAGCGATATCAGTGCAGTTTAACCCCTTTACCCGAGTTAGTAGCCATCTAACTCA
>NZ_JACGAU010000065.1:0-700 GCF_020137595.1 Campylobacter sp. RM12640 | reverse complement strand
TCAAGTAGAACTGATGCTGATAAGCATGTGTTGTATGCAACAAGCGATAAACATGAAGGCCAAGTAGCTGTAGATTTGAAAGTAGCAGATACTTGGAAAGCTGGAGCTGCTGGTAAGAATTCTTTACTTGATTCTAAAAATACATTTGAAGATGTTCAAGCAGCTCACTACGAACAAGATGCAAGAATTGCTCAGTTAGCAAAAACACAAGGCATTGCTGCAATTCAAGCAAATGGAACAATAAAGCTTGATAAGATTCAAGCTGCAGCTACAGGAGCATTAAACCTAGATGCTAACACAGCAGGTAATAATGGCATAAAAAAAGATGCTTCTGATGCTTTAGCTCATATTTTAACTTTAACTGCAGCAGATTTAAATACAGCAAATTCAGCTATAGATGATGCTATTACTAAATTAAATAAAGTAGTAGAAGCAGGTAAAGGTAAAACTATGGATACTACTGAAGCTCAAGATGCTATGGCTTCTCATGCTATGATAAAACACTTAGAAGGTATAAAAGAAGGTATTAACGAAAAAGATAGAAATGGTCTTAAAGATATAATAGGTCTTACAGATGATACTAAGACTAACTTTGGAAGATTAAGTTTATCATCAACTAATGGTAAAGACATAGTTGTAGAAGCTACTAGAGATTATGTAGATAAAGATGGTAAGCTTCAATCAATGAATGTTACTAGCT
>NZ_JACGAU010000064.1:0-728 GCF_020137595.1 Campylobacter sp. RM12640 | reverse complement strand
AACTTAACTGAAATTCCAAATGGTGGTAGAACATTTGATACTACTCCAACATTTATAGGTAAATCAGTTGCTAATGATACTTTAGTATTATTATTTGTAAAACCAAATAATGCTACAGGTAAAGATGAAGCAATTATGAAAGAATTCCAAGCTGCACCAGATGGAACATTTACATATACTCCTGATTTAACAAACAGAGTAGATGGTAGTGGTTGGGAAGTTGGAACATATAAAGTATATTTATCAAGCTTAAAAACAGGAGAAATGAAAGAATACTCATTTAGTTTAGATTTAAATACAGCTAAAGATGAAGTGGTTAATAATACAACAACTCCTGAAGTAATTGTTCCAAGTGTTGGAAATGGAATTAAAGTATCTATATTTGAAGGTGATGAATCAGGCGATCACAATAACTTAAAAGAAATTAGCAATGGTTCAACTACAGTAGATGCTAATCCTTTATTTAAAGGTGAGATTAATGCTAGTGGTGTTAAAGCAATGCAAGTATTTATCACTTATAATGATAAGTTAATTAAAACTGATTCAGTTCTTGCTGTTGATGGTAAATTTAAATATGTTCCAGAACTAGGTTGCAATAACTTTGGAGATTATAAGTTTACATTTAATGTAATTGGAACTGATATTAAAGGTGAAGCTAGCTTAAAACTTGTTGCTGATACTCAAACAAATACACCTAGCGTAGATAATACTACAAGTGATGTGGTTGT
>NZ_JACGAU010000063.1:0-813 GCF_020137595.1 Campylobacter sp. RM12640 | reverse complement strand
AGGATTAAGTTTTATATAGGTTTAAAATATTTAAATAATAAAACTATGCAAACTAAATTTATACCTTTATAGGATAAATAATGTTTTTAAAAGCTTTTTTAATGAAATAAATAAGCTGTGGATAATATAGATTTAATGATGTTGGGTAGTGGGTTTAGATAAGACTTATAAGAACAATTTTAAAAGTCCTTGAAAACTTAAATTCTTATGAAGACGCTGTGAATAAACTACTTAATTAAGGCATAAAACAAGACAAACTAGAAAACATAATGGCTCAAGTTTTAACAAATATTAGTTTAAAAGGCTTAAGCGATGAATGATTTAAGCAATATTTTTAAACTAAGTCCTTTAGACGCAATTAAATACTTTGATGATAAATTACCTAAAGATTATGATTTTGATAAATTACGCTTTAGTGCATATAATCGCACATTTTTAATAAGTGGGATAAATGAAATTGAAACACTTAAAAGAATGCATAGTATACTTAAAAAAAGCTTACTTGGATGGCACAAGCTTTAAAGATTGTGTAGAAGAGCTTAAAAACGCTAGTGGACTTCATAAACACCATTTAAAAGTTGTCTTTAATCAAAACCTAAGATAAGTATATGGTTTGGCAAGATATGAAAAACAACTAATTAGCGATAAGCCTTACTTAAGATATGTAGCAATTATGGATAATAGAACTAGAGATAGTCATAAAGCCTTTCACGGACTTATTTTACCTAAGGAGCATTATTGTTGGCGTAACAATTATCCACCGAATGGCTGGGGTTGTAGGTGTAAAATCCAAGCATTAAGTGAAGATGAAGC
>NZ_JACGAU010000062.1:0-850 GCF_020137595.1 Campylobacter sp. RM12640 | reverse complement strand
AGTTTCGCGGCTGATGGAGCGGCTTTTACTAAGGCTACTTCTGAAGCAAAAGCGGATAACCATGTATTATATACTAGCGCAGCAGCAGATACTAATGGTGCTAACGGACAGGTAGTTGTAAATCTAGCTAAAGCGGATGCATGGGCAGGTGGTGGTACTGACCTTGATACTGCTCCTACAGGTGCTGCGAATTCTATTTTAAATAGCAAAAATACATTTGAAGATGTTCAGTCAGCTCACTATGAAATGGATGCAAGAATTGCAGGAGATGGGTATTCTAAAGCAAAAGCTACTGCAATACAAGATGCAATTAAAAATGGAACTGAACTAGATTTTACCGGTGTGCACGCAGCAATTCAAGGTGCTTTACATTTAGCGTTAGTTCCTGGTAATGGTGGTAATGCAACCACAGGTAATCCAAATGATCCAAATGCTTTAACTACTCAATATCAACAAGATTTAAAGGCGGCAAATGATGCTGTTAAAGCAGTATTAGATAATAATAATGGTAAACATGCAACTTTAAGCGATGCTAATAAAGCAATTGATACAGCAATAAAAGCTTTAGATAAAATAGTTGATGCAGCTAAAGGTAAAACTATGGCTACAAACGAAGGTGAAAATGGAATTGTTGCTCATGCAGCTATACAATTCTTAAAAGGTTTTAAAGAAGGCTTAAATGAAGCTAATAGAGAAGGTTTAAGTAGCATTATTGGTCTTACAGATGATACTAAGACTAACTTTGGAAGATTAAGTTTTTCATCAACTAATGGTAAAGACATAGTTGTAGAAGCTACTAGAGATTATGTTGGGGCTGATAATAAATTACATAGTATGGATGTTACAAGTG
>NZ_JACGAU010000061.1:0-858 GCF_020137595.1 Campylobacter sp. RM12640 | reverse complement strand
TTTATTCTTCATAACAGCTTCAACAGCAATGCTAGCCATTAAATCTACTTCATCTGATATTTTATTAGTATTATCAGCTACTACTACATTAGCGCGTGTTAGCTCATCTATACTACTTATTGCTTCATTTATTTGAGATATTGCTTGAGTTTGTTCTTTAATGCTTTCACTCATATCATTTATACCTTGAGTTAATACATTAACACTTGCTTCTATTTCTGTTAGTGATTTTTGAGTGCTTTCAGCTAACTTTCTTACTTCATCAGCAACTACAGCAAAGCCCCTTCCATGCTCACCTGCACGTGCTGCTTCTATTGCAGCATTAAGTGCAAGTAGATTAATTTGTTCTGCAATGTCTCTTATCATAGTAATAACATTTTTAATATCTTCTCCGTTTTTAATAACTTCGTTTGATTTTTGATTTACTGCATGCATAGATGCACTCATCTCTTCTACTGCTGCTGCACTTTCTTGCAAGCTACTTGCTTGCTTTCTTGCACCTTCGTTTATATCACTAACACTTGTTTTTAGTATTTTAGATTTATCTTGTAGGTTTCTTGCAGTTTCAAGATTTGTTTTTAACATATCTCTTATTTGCTTACCTAACATATTAGTTGCAAGTTCTACTCTACCTTTAGCATTTTTTATTTCATTTCTAAAGTCGTTTTGGCTATATTCATCAAATATCTTTTCAATTGAGTTTGTATTAGCTCCAACTTTTTCTTCTAAAGTATCAAGCATTTTATTTAAGACATTTTTTAATTCAATTAATTGTGGGTTTGCAGGATTTAAAGTAATTCTTGCTTTTAAATCTCCACTTTCAATTGCTGCTGCTGTTTGAACGCTTTGTTCTACTGC
>NZ_JACGAU010000060.1:0-888 GCF_020137595.1 Campylobacter sp. RM12640 | reverse complement strand
TAAGGAACTTTATGAAAATAGATATCTCGCAAGTAAAAAATACTGCTATTGCTAGGAAAAGTGATATAAAAATTAAAGAATTAAACACTCTTGATATAAATAAATTAAATGCAAGTATTAATTCAAATTCTTTTAGCTTTAAGACAAATAAAGAGCAAAATTACAATGTATTTTTTAGACTTGATAAAGATAATATCGGGGTAAAGCTTAGTGAAAATAATATTAATAGATTAAAAGAATTTTTTAATGAAGATAATTTTATTGATACTAATAAAGGAATTATTTTAGATAAAGACGCAGCGTCTTATGTAGTGGGTTGGTTTGCTGATACGGCATATACAAGAAATTATCTTGCAGCCGATAAAGACAATGATGGAGAAATTACGGCTTTAGAAGCTTGGAATTTGTTTGACTTAGTTAATGTAAATTATGAATTATTACAAGATAAAAATAAAGAATATTTCCTAAAGGCAACAAATATAGATGAAACTTATGATTCAAATAGAATAGCTCATAGTATTGAAGGTAAGTCTGATTTAAGTGAGGCATTAGATATTATAATTGATATGGACAAAGACTTAGATGGCAAAGTTACAGCGGGTGAATATTGGAATGTGGAAGATAAAGATTATATAAATGAGTTTGGGATTGTATATGATGATGAAAATCACTCTTTTATGAGTATTCCACATAAAAAAATTAAATTTAATATAGCAGAAGAAGAGCTTAAGAGATTAAAAGAACAAATTAAACTTAATAATATAATTGCAAAACTTAAAAAATCACAATCTTTAGATAATAACGAAAAAGAAATATTACAAAAATTTAATATCCAAAATATAAGTAATGAATTAAAAATAAGTGAAGATAAATTAAAAGATTTAATTA
>NZ_JACGAU010000059.1:0-968 GCF_020137595.1 Campylobacter sp. RM12640 | reverse complement strand
TAGTGGGGGTTTGGGGATTAAAGTCTATCCCACATATTCACCCCCAAAATATCGCCTAAATCATCTAAAAATATTTCTATATTGCAAGGCTCGATACCAAAGTTTAAAAGCTCCTTGCCTAAATAAATTTGTGTAAATATTCTAGGGCTTGTTTTTCCATTCTTTTCATACACCTTAAACATATCAGCCCCGTGAAAAGCTCTATTTCTAATCATTCTATAAAGGTTTAAAGCAATTTGCACTTGTATATGTGTATAGATTTCGGCTATTGAGCCATTGTTTATTTTTATTCTATCTTTATTATTAGAGCAGTATTTTCTAAACTCAAATCCTTTACTATTAAAAACAATATTTTCTAATTTTTCATCAAATATAAGCCTAATCAAAGCCCCTAAACTAGGAGAGCTATGACCTTCGCAAATGCTTATATATTCATCTAAAACTATATTTTTTACTCTTTTTCTTATTTCGTTTTCAATAGCTAAAATTTTGCCACTAATATGCTTTATAAATAGTATATTTTCAATCATTTTACCTACCTTTAAGCAAATATTAATCAATTTTGTATAACATCTCATCACATCTTAGGGGCGAATGGGTCGCCCCCCGCTTTTGCGGGTCTTTCATAAAAACTTTTCACAAATATTTCACATTTTCACAAGTTTTTCACAAAATTCTAATTCTAATTTCAAATTCCGTGAAATTTCGCACTCTTAAATCCTATTCATTTCGGTTAGCTCGTTTAAAAACGAGCTAACACAAGGCTTTTTACGATTTTTTCCTAACAGAAAAAATCACAAAAAGCCACCTATCCCCACATCACAATCACATTTTTAAAAATTTTTTCACATCACCCCTAAAGTTATTTTTTAGCACACCGATATAGTTGTAACTTGATAAGGAAATCAAGACAATTATTTTTTTAAGGAGAAAATTATGGGATTCAGAATTAACACAAACGTGGCGGC
>NZ_JACGAU010000058.1:0-1069 GCF_020137595.1 Campylobacter sp. RM12640 | reverse complement strand
ATTATCTTCGTAAAATTCCAAATCACTCGCCCACTAAACAATCTAACAGCTAAATCAAACGAACTTAGCAGTGGAGATGGAGATTTAACTAAAAAGCTAGATGATAAAGGTAATGATGAAATAGCTCAAGCTTGTAAAGCTATTAATATATTCTTAGAAAAAGTAAGAATTCTAATAGCACAAGCAAAAGATATCTCAAATGAAAACGCTTCAATAGCAAATGAATTAAGCCACACAAGTCTTCAAACAGGTAAGCGTGCAGAAGAAGGTAGTGTAATAGTTACAGAAGTAGCTAATAAAGGAACTAATACTAAAGCAAACCTTGATAAAGGTGTAATTGGTGCAGCTAAAGGTAAAGATGAATTAAGTAATGCAAGTAAGTTTATAAAATCAGCAAATGATGCTATTAATTCATTAACTAATCAAATAAATCATAGTGCTGATATAGAAAGTGCTTTAGCTAGTAAGATTGAGCAATTAAGCCGTGATGCTGATAATGTTAAATCTATTTTAGAAATAATTAACGATGTAGCAGACCAGACTAACTTACTTGCACTAAATGCTGCAATTGAAGCAGCACGTGCAGGAGAGCATGGTAGAGGATTTGCCGTAGTAGCTGATGAAGTAAGAAGTTTGGCTGAGAGAACTCAAAAAAGCCTTAGTGAAATAAATGCAACAATAAGCGTTATAGTTCAAGGTATTAAAGATGCAAGCGAGCAAATGAGCACTAATTCAGCAGAGATTAGTAAATTAACTCAAGTAGCAAGTAATACCCAAGATACAATTAATGAAATGGGTAAAGTAATGAGTGAAGCTGTAAAAATTAGTGAAGCAACTGTAAATGATTATATAAGCACAAGTAAAGATATGAGCGAGATATTAAGTGGAGTAAATAATATGAATACTATCACTAATGAAAACGCAAGAAGCGTAGAAGAAATAGCAGGAGCAGCAAATCATCTAAGTGAGATGACAGAACAACTAAACAAAAAGCTAAATGAATTTAGAACTTGATTTATTAGCTTAAAAATAAACTTATTATTAGGAATTAGTATGCTAGTTCCTAATA
>NZ_JACGAU010000057.1:0-1077 GCF_020137595.1 Campylobacter sp. RM12640 | reverse complement strand
TAAAGGAATAATTATGAAAATAAATTCTTATTCAACATATCAAATAACTAATATAAGCAAAAAAGAAACAAATAACGAGATTAAAAAAGTAGACAATAAAGCAGATGATAAAAAGGTAGGTGAAGTATTAGGATACGGAGTTGATAAAGATGGCTTTTTTACAAGTGATTTTAATAAAGCCGCAGGTATTCCGGATAATTATAAAATCCACAGCGATAGTTTAAAATCTTTAGTAGAACAAAACAAT
This sequence comes from Campylobacter sp. RM12640, assembly GCF_020137595.1. NCBI lineage: Bacteria > Pseudomonadati > Campylobacterota > Epsilonproteobacteria > Campylobacterales > Campylobacteraceae > Campylobacter > Campylobacter sp. RM12640. Next base: position 830 of record NZ_JACGAU010000057.1, on the reverse strand, counting down.
AAAGCTCATATAATAGGTAAAAGATTCATGGAAATTGATATAGCAAAAAGCGTTGGAAATGCTTATAAAGTCTTAAGCCAAGTTGTAAGTGAAGATTTTTTAAACTCTAAAGAATTTTTTAGTAAAGAAGATATTAACAATTTGCCATGTGGGTTTGAGATAGATAATAGTACCTTTAGTGTAGGCAAGATTTTACAAACTAGATATGATTTTGAAGATTATAATGATAAGAATATTCATGCACGAGATTTTCAAAGAATAAAGGGTGCTGATACACTATTTCATTATGATGGTGATGGCAAAATGGATATGTTTCCCGTGCATAGCGATAGTTTTTCTCAAGGTTATTCTATTTTATGGGACGCTAAAGGCGATAATTATAAAAACAATCAAGGAGATGTAAGTCGTGGTGGAATATTAATAGCCGTATTAAGAAATAATCATTTTTTAGTAGAAGGCGAGAGAACTTATTGGGGCAAGATGAGTGGCGGGGATAGATTTGTAGATTATAAAGAATTCGCACAAAATGTCGCAAAACCACTTAATTCTATGGTAGCAAAAGGTTTAATAACGCAAAGCGATATTTCAAAAATGCCAAAATATTTAGCTGATGAAGCAAATAGATTATCACAAGATTTTAAAAGAGCAAGAAGTGAAGAATTAGCAAAAGAATATAAAAAAATACTAAATTGGTATGAAAAACTAGCTTATGAAATGCTAAGTGGTAAAAATCTAAAAGCTCCTAAAGATATAGATAGTTATGAAACATTTGAAGAGTTTTTGCAAGTGGCTTTACAATACAGCCAAAAAAATATAAGTTTATTTGATAT
>NZ_JACGAU010000056.1:0-1102 GCF_020137595.1 Campylobacter sp. RM12640 | reverse complement strand
TAAGAATTTAAATCACTTTAAATTCTTAATACACCACATTACTTCCACCAACAGGAATGTAAATAATATCACTTTTTGAAATATCTGTAAAATTATTATTTGTTTTTGAAATTCTTCCTGTTAGAATTTGTTTTAAAGATTCTAAGCCTAATAATTTATTGCATAATTCACTTCTAGTTTTTAGTTTTTTTACCACTATAAAATAATCATCAGTAGTAACTTCTAAACAATCAGTATTTTTAATAGTAAAATACTTATCATCTTTTAGACTTTGAGAAGTCATATCCTTTAAATTACTGCTAAAATTTGTTTGGGTTGTATAATAAGAGCCTAAATCACTAATTAAAATAGCAAGGTTTTGAGATGATTTTACTATTTCAGCATCATCTCTCGTAGCATTTAGTTTAGGAATTGCAACTGCTGCTAATACACCTAATATTACAATAACAAATATAAGTTCTATCATTGTGAATGCTGTTTTCATTAACTTCCTTAAAATAACTAACCTAGATTAGTTTCTAGGTTAAAAATTAACATTTCCGCCACCGAGTTTGATTTCATAGGCACTAGCTATTCCTTGATGATTTTTTATATCTTTATTTCCCATAGCTGCTTTTACACTACTAGTTGCGAAGAATGATTTGCAAACACCTTTATCAAAGTCCGGAGAAGCAAAAATTTTAATAGTGCTTCCACTTGATTCTGCATTAATTGTTACACAATTTAAATCTTTAATATACAAATAAGCTGTTGAAGTGTTTGTTGCGTGTGGTTGCATTACTACATTTGTCATATCTTGTATATTGGTAGCAAAACTTCCCTTAGCTGTGTAATAAGAAGCTATATCACTAAGAAGTGTTGAGAAATTACTAACACCTTTTGTAATTTCAGCGTCATCTCTCGTAGCATTTAGTTTAGGTATCGCGACTGCTGCTAAGATACCTAGAATAACTATTACGAAGATTAGTTCTATCATTGTAAAAGCTTTTTTCATCTTTGTCCTTTAAAATTTAAAAAAAGCTAAGCTTGGATTTTACCAAACTTAGCTTTGTAATATTCATCAAATAAAGTGAAATTAGAAAGAAATATTTCCGCCACCTAA
>NZ_JACGAU010000055.1:0-1240 GCF_020137595.1 Campylobacter sp. RM12640 | reverse complement strand
CTTTTTAGCCCCAACCACTTAAGTGTTAAAGTCTATATTTATTAAACCAATTCTTAAAATTTTCAAAATTCTCAAAATTTAAATAAAAATTTTTATTTGTATATTGGTTAAGTGCTGTCATTGATATAGTGCAATCATCATTTTGTTTTAGTGTTTTAATCTTGCAAGTATCATCAGTTTTATACATTTCATTAAAAGACTTAAAATGCAAATCTACATAAGCATCTAAATCAGTAACTATCCTACCACCAAACCCTAATCGTTGTTCTAGCATTTGTGGTTCTTTTTTCTGTGCTGGTTTATTAAAATCTTTTGCTTTATTTGCTAAATCATTGATGATATTATTTACTTTGTTTTCGTTGCTTTGTGTAGCGTTTTGCTGTGTAGTAGTTGCTTGTTTTTGTTCTTGCTTTACTTCTTGCTGTGCTGTAAAATAAAATTCAATGCCTACGACCTTACCTCCACGACCACGACCTTTTTTGTCTTTAATTTTAGTAAAAGTTAAATTTGGAAAAATCGGCTCTTTAGTATTAAAAAGATTAGTTTCTCCACCTAGCTCTAAAATAGCAGGTTTTAAAATTTTTTCATCAATTTTGCTTTGATTATAATCTTTCGGAATACTTATAAAATCGCAAAATCCTTGCCAATCGTTTTTATAAATTAAACATTTGCCAGTATGTTTATATTGCTTTAGAAGTCTGTAAAGACTTTTAGAATACTTACTCTTTAGTGCCATAAATTCGGATAATTGAAAGCTTGTAAAATTACCCAACAAATCATTTAATAAATATGAAAATTCATTATTTACACTTAATTCTACACGCTCAATTTCTAGCGTTTCTATATGTTTATAAATAGTAAATTTACTAAAGAGATTAAATATTTCTTCAGCTATTGCGTTTTTATATTCTTTTATTATTGTAAAATCAGCTTTAAAAAATTTATCTCTTAATATTCTTACAATGCTTAAAATCTCATCATTAGTATAGTTTTGAGTGCTAAATTCTTTTAGTTCGTTTGGATAGAATGTGATAATATTATCGCTTTGTAAATCTCGTATTTTACTAATAATACCCATTAAGATGTTTTGTTCTTGAGCTGTGAAACTTGGTATTTTTATTTTATTAAAATCATTATGATATTTAACTAATTCTTGCCCCATTAAAAACCCCTTTAAATATTTAAAGTGATTATAATATAATAAACCTTTTAATTTGTCAAGGGGTTATTAATACCCCTT
>NZ_JACGAU010000054.1:0-1450 GCF_020137595.1 Campylobacter sp. RM12640 | reverse complement strand
ATATTTTAAAACCTAATAAACCACTAAGATATTTTAAAAAACACTCAAAAGGAATTTAAAAACAAACTTTTAAATTCCTTAATCTTTTTTAGTATTTACTTACACTTTTAAAAACATACTCACTCATCATCACCAGGAGCTACTCTTTGTAGGTATTTTACTACTTGATAGTATTCATTCTCATCTAAACTTGCATTATCTTGCATAGATTTAATTGTGCTTGGCCATACATTTTTACTAAATTCATCATAAGAATGTAAAGCATGGCATATGCCACATCTTTCTTCAAATAATGCCTTACCATCTTCTATAATATCTTTATTTGTAATCTTAGTATTATCAACACTAGCTACTATCTCTACTACTTCCCAAGTATTATCATAATCATCTACTTTAGTTCCTATTACTTTAACAGCATTAGCATCATCAAGATTTACGCTATTTGATAAGACACCTAAAGTATCATAAATAGCTTTTCCACCTTTAGGACGATAGCCTGTAAGTTTTATCTCACTTTTATTATTATCATTTTTAACTATATCAAACTTAGTTCCTATAATAATTGTTCCTATTGTTTTATTATTAATACTTAAAGGAGTGTTTTCTAAAGCATAATTATTAGCTAATAATGAGCTTGTAATTAAACTTAATAATATTAGTTTTTTCATTTTTTATTATCCTTATAAATGTTTTTATACTTATTATTATTTGTTTTTATTACTTATCTTAATAAGTATTTTTAAAGCCTAAAATATACTTTTAGGCTTTATTTAATTTATGCTTTAAACTTTGGTTGTCTAAATAAATCAAGTGCTGGAATTTCTTTAGTATATTTTTCTATTTCTACTAAAGCAGTTGCTTGATTACCACAAGCAAGTTTGCTACTTGGAATATCAGCTATAAGCACATTCACATCTCCGTGTAAGCATAAGCCTTTTTTGTTAGGATTATACCAAGAGCCTTCTTGCATTCTAATTACACCAGGTTTAACATATTCAGTTACTAAAACACCACCTAGTATTTCCCCTCTATCATTAAATATACGAACTATATCTCCATTTTTAATACCACGAGCTTTTGCATCAATTGGATTCATCCATAAGCTTTCTTTTCCTTCTACTTCTTCAAAATCTCTTAAAAAAGTATTATTAAGTTGTGAGTGTAATCTATACTTTGGATGTGGAGTGATTAGATTTAATTTATATTTTTTAGCATTTCCTAAATATTCAGCTGGTTCATAAAATTGAACTAAGCCTTTGCAATCATCATAGCCAAACTTATCAATCTTTTTAGAAAATATCTCTATCTTACCACTTGGAGTTCCTAATCTATTAGTAATTGGGTCATCTCTAAAATCTTTCATTTTTACGAAATTTTTAGCTTCTTCAGGAGCTTTAAATTCTACATAGCCTTTAGCCCAGAACTCATCAAAGGTTGGCATTGATAGGCC
>NZ_JACGAU010000053.1:0-1520 GCF_020137595.1 Campylobacter sp. RM12640 | reverse complement strand
GGTAGGGTTCTATTAGAACCCTAATGCAAAATTACCATGCTCTTTTATAGCTTGCATATAAATATCATTTCTAATAGCTTTGTTAAGTGTTAAATTTCTAAGCCAAGAATTACCCGTAATAGCTCTAGTTTTACCAGTATAATAATTTACAGCTTTAGGATCATAACTATAACTATATTGACTTCCTATAAATTGAGGAATTTTTGTTTGAGTAAAAGAAATTGCCAACAATTCTCCATTCATTAATCCAATTATTGCTTCATTAAATGCATTTTTTTGCATATATGATGCATTATCAGTTTTTTTAAAATCATAACCATACATATATACTGCTCTTTTATCTAATTCATTATCACCAAACAATACCACATGATTTGTTTGCAATAAATTTGCACTATGAAATGTAGTATTGAAATAACTTACGATATACCCGCCATGAACTTTATTCATCTCTTCAGTATTTAAAACTTTAACACCTAATGAATTATCACTTATAGCACCTTTGCTAATATCTGCTAATAAATCATTAGCATTAGCACTTAAGCTTAAAACGGCAACTAAAGATAAAACTTTTAATGTTTTTTTAAACATTATCTCTCCTTTGCTTTAAAACAAAACCTCATAATACTTTAACTAATTTTAAATAAAACTTAATATTAAAAATATTATTAATATTTGTTACTTTTCGTAATATTTTTAAATAATTCATAATTTTAAATTCCTTTAAAATTAATGGAATTTGAAATAGGAATTTAAACTTTTATATCAAATAAACTTATATTTTTTTGGCTGTATTGTAAAGCAGCTTGTAAAAACTCTTCAAATGTTTCGTAATTATCTATATCTTTAGGAGCTTTTAGGTTTTTACCACTTAGCATTTCATATAATAATTTTTGCATTAGCTTTTGCCACTCATCTTCTTTACCTATCTCATAGCGTTTTGTATTGTTTGGCTTTATCATACCCCAATCATCATCTGTGCGATACGGGTCAAATGGGTCGCTGTAGTCATGTCCCATTTGCTTAGCATAATTAGTTTTTTCACCTTCTACTAAAATATAATTATTATATAAAACAGCAGCTAAAAGTCCGCCTTTGCTATACTCGCCTTGCTCGTTTTGGTAGTTTTCTTTATGTGGGTCGTAGATAAAACTACATATACTATCTAACCACGCATCATAATTATTTATAGGTGGTTCTTTTTTAAAAAAAATATCATCTTTTTCAAACAAGCCAGATAAATAATTAGTAGCTCTATATTTTGAATCAAGCCTACAATAATCTGTCATTTTTACATAGTCTTGATAATCTTCTAATTTATCAAAAGTCTTTGTAATAGTTAAGCTTCTTTTATCCATTTCAAAAAAATGTGAAGTTTTCCAAAGCTCATCAGAGCTAAAAAAATCCTTTGAGTTTAAAAACTCATCGCCTAAAACTCCTTTTAAAACTTTATAAGCACTACTTGCACTTTTTACTATGTCTATGTTGTGACGCATTTTGTATATTGGCGGGTTTGCTTG
>NZ_JACGAU010000052.1:0-1645 GCF_020137595.1 Campylobacter sp. RM12640 | reverse complement strand
TGTAAATCAAAAGCGTTGGTGTATTTTATTTATATTATTCTTAAATTTTACTTAAAATATGACAAATTTTTAAGTTTGGCATACTCACTTTTAGAATAAATTTCGTGTGAATAAACCCTACTTAACATTGTTATATCGTTGTGTCCTAAATGCTTTGCGATGATTGGTAAATCAAGCTTTAAATGTATGCAGTTTGACGCAAAAGTGTGCCTTGTAGAGTGTAGGCTACCTATTTTTAAATTCAGAGATTTTTTTAATTTATTAAACTGATAATAAATAGCAAAATAATCTAAACTAAAATGAGAAAAATTAATATTTTCTAATTCTTTTTTAAGTGCGTTTGATAGCGGGATTATCCTTGATTTTCCATTTTTTGGAGTGGTTATGCCGTATCTTGTGGCGTTTTTGGTAATGCTTATTAAGTTTTGCTTATAATTTATATCTTTTTTGGTGATTGCTAATATTTCACTAGCTCTTGCTCCTGTGTAAAAAGCAAAATATAAAAATGTTTTAAGCTCTCCTTTGGCTTTATTTAATAGCTTTTTTATGTGAAGTTGTTTGATGGTTTTGTTTGGTTTAATGGCTTTTGTAGGTTTTAGGAATTTGATATTTTTTAATGGATTTTGAGTGATTATTCCTAGTTCTAAAGCTAAATTTATACCTTCATTTGCGTATGATATGAGTTGTTTTATAGTGCTATATTTTAATGATTTTTCTTGTAAAGTTTTTATCAATTCATAAGCTTTTAATTTTGTAAATTCTTTGATTTTTATATCTTTTAATATTTCAAAAAGCATTTTATGAAGGTATTTTTTGTTTTCAATTGTGCTTGGCTTTAAAGATGATTTTTTAAACTCAAATGAATAAAGGCAAAAATATTTTAGGCTTAATTCTTTTTGGCTTTTGAATAGTTTAAATAATGGCTTAAAAGCAATTTTGCATAGAAATCTTAATAATTTTAACATTTTTTATCCTTTTTATATAATATGTATTATATTGTATTGATAATATAATATTTATTACATATAATTACTTAAAAAAGGAGTGAAAATGAAAAATATCTCAATAAGAATAAGTGAAGAAGACAAAATCGCAGTTGAAAATATATTTAATGAATTAGGACTTACTTTAAGTAGTGCTACACTTGCATTTTACAAACAAGTAATTATTAATAATGGCTTACCATTTGAGCTAAAAGTCGATCCATTTTATTCTAAAAAAAATATTGATAGATTAAAAAAATCTATCGCTGAATTGGAAAAAGGTGAATACATTACAAAAGATGTTTTAAATGATTAAATGCTGGTCTAATGATGCTTGGGAAGATTTTTTGTATTGGCAAGAAAACGATAAACAAGTGCTAAAAAGGATTATAGAATTAATAAAAGACATTGATAGAAACGGCTATTTAGGGATAGGAAAACCAGAGAGATTAAGCGGTGATTTAGCTGGTTATTATAGTAGAAGAATTGATAAAAAAAATAGGATTGTATATAAAATCGCAGATGGGAAAATCCTAATCGCTCAATGCGGCTCTCATTATAAAGACAAATAAGCTTATAAATCTTCAAAATATTAAAAATTGTCAAAATTTAGCTAGTTTAACTAGCTAAATTCGATATGAAATTTTAATTAGAAAATCAAC
>NZ_JACGAU010000051.1:0-1744 GCF_020137595.1 Campylobacter sp. RM12640 | reverse complement strand
AAGAGCGGCGGATTTAACAGGAACTGCTAGTGTAACATTTAAAAACGTAGATGGAATTAATGATGTAACAATAGAACCTGTAAAACTTACAAATGGTAAAGGCGATGTAAGTGCTAGCACAGGTCTTGGAGCGTTAGCAGAAGCAATTAATAAAGCTAGTGATAAGACAGGTATTAAAGCTAGTGTAACTGCTATTTCAACATTTGAGCAACCTATTAAAGCTGGTGAAACTACTTCAAATTTCTCAATTAATGGTGTAAAAATCGGAACAGTAAGCGTTCAAGAAAAAGACGCTAATGGTGCTTTAAGAGCTGCTATTAATGCTGTTAAAGATCAAACAGGGGTAGAAGCTTCTGTAGATACTAAAGGTAGACTTGTATTATCAAATAGAGATGGTAGGGGTATTAAGGTTGAGGATAATGTGAAAGTTCCTAACGGGGCTAATGATGTTCATTCTTTAGTGGTAAGAGATGATAAAAATGGAAACAATAAAAAAGGTGTAGATTTAAGCGAAAAAGCTACTTGGGCTGCCGCAAATAATGGAATTTTAGTAAAAGAAAATTCATTCGGAGATGTTAAAAACGCTCACGGAGTGCAAGATGCAGCTATTTATAATGACGCTTTAACTAAAACTAAACAAGCTACAGCAGCAAGTAATGCTTATAATGCTTTCCATACAGAAGAACAAAAAGCTTTAGATAAGTTTAAAGACGCAGCTATTGGTGCTTTAGAAAACTTTACTACAACTACTGCTAAAGCTGGTGAAGAAGCTAATAAAATTAAAGAAAATGCTAAAGCTGACAAATTAAAAGATTTAATAGCTAATGCAAAAGATATGCAAACTATTACTGATGCTATTGATACATTTAATACTTCAGCAAATACTACTGTTGATGACGCTGCAGCAGCTTATCAAACAAAAATTGTAGATGCTGCTAAAGCGTATGCAACTACAGTTGAAGCTGCAGGTCAAAAAGCAGTAGGAACACTAGCAGCGTATGAAGATAAAGATGATGTTAATAAATTAAATACAGCTTTAGGAACTATGGTAACTGCTGCAACTGCAGGAAAAGGTGCTGCTGACATAGGTGGAGTAAAAACTTTAGGAACAGCTATTGGCGCATTTGAAACAGCAGCGAAACCTATTGGTGCTAAAGATGTAGATTTTACAAGTTTAACAATAGGGGAAATAGGTGCTGCAAATCTAGCAAATACAGCATTTGCTAATGGCGCTAATCCAACTACAGCTAAAGAAATTACTGATTTATTTAATAGCTTAAAAAATCAAACAACTAAGGCTGACGCTAACGCTACTATAGATAAATTAACTAAAAAATTAGAAGAGGTAGTAAATGCAGCTGATGGTAAAACTATGGATACAGCAGAAGCTCAACAAGGTATGGTAGCTCACTCATATTTACAATTCTTCGCTGGTGTTAAAGCAGGTCTAAATGAGCCTAATAACGAAGGTCTTAGCTCAATTATAGGCTTAAATACAACTAACTCAACTAATATGGGAAGATTAAGCCTTGTTTCAAACAACGGAAGAGATATTCAAGTAGAAGTTAAAGACGCTAATGGCTTTACAAGTAATTCAGCTTTAGGATTTGATAAAAATGTTAGCGAAGCAACAGTAAGTTTAAGAGAAACTAATGCAACAATTAGTAGAGCTCAAGCTGACGCTATGGGATTTAACAATGAAGAATGGCAAGCTGGAGATAATGGAGACAATACTAACGGCTAC
>NZ_JACGAU010000050.1:0-1781 GCF_020137595.1 Campylobacter sp. RM12640 | reverse complement strand
TCATTTCAACCTTTGATATCCAAACAAGCTCTCAAGAGCTCTTGAAATATTTATTATTACTCTTTAGTGTGAGTTAAAGAGTATGTACTCTAGAAAGGAGGTGATCCAACCGCAGGTTCTCCTACGGTTACCTTGTTACGACTTCACCCCAGTCGCTGATTTTGCTGTGGGCGGTAACTAGTTTAGTATTCCGACTTAAAGCACAATCAACTCCCATGGTGTGACGGGCGGTGAGTACAAGACCCGGGAACGTATTCACCGTAACATAGCTGATTTACGATTACTAGCGATTCCGGCTTCATGCTCTCGAGTTGCAGAGAACAATCCGAACTAAGACATATTTTATAGATTTGCTCCACCTCGCGGTATTGCTTCTCATTGTATATGCCATTGTAGCACGTGTGTAGCCCTGGGCATAAGGGCCATGATGACTTGACGTCGTCCACACCTTCCTCCTCCTTGCGAAGGCAGTCTATTTAGAGTGCTCAGCCGAACTGTTAGCAACTAAATACGTGGGTTGCGCTCGTTGCGGGACTTAACCCAACATCTCACGACACGAGCTGACGACAGCCGTGCAGCACCTGTCTCTAAGTTCTAGCAAGCTAGCACCCTCGTATCTCTACAAGGTTCTTAGGATATCAAGCCCAGGTAAGGTTCTTCGCGTATCTTCGAATTAAACCACATGCTCCACCGCTTGTGCGGGTCCCCGTCTATTCCTTTGAGTTTTAATCTTGCGACCGTACTCCCCAGGCGGTATGCTTAATCCGTTAGGTGCATTACTGAAATGACTAGCATTCCAACAACTAGCATACATCGTTTAGGGCGTGGACTACCAGGGTATCTAATCCTGTTTGCTCCCCACGCTTTCGCGCCTTAGCGTCAGTTAAGTTCTAGCAGATCGCTTTCGCAATTGGCATTCTTAGTAATATCTACGGATTTTACCCCTACACTACTAATTCCATCTGCCTCTCCCTTACTCTAGAATAGCAGTTTTGAATGCAGTTTAATGGTTAAGCCATTAGATTTCACATCCAACTTACTACTCCGCCTACGCGCCCTTTACGCCCAGTGATTCCGAGTAACGCTTGCACCCTCCGTATTACCGCGGCTGCTGGCACGGAGTTAGCCGGTGCTTATTCTTACAATACAGTCAGTATTCTTCTTGTAAAAAAGGAGTTTACGCTCCGAAAAGTGTCATCCTCCACGCGGCGTTGCTGCTTCAGGGTTTCCCCCATTGAGCAATATTCCCCACTGCTGCCTCCCGTAGGAGTCTGGACCGTGTCTCAGTTCCAGTGTGTCTGATCATCCTCTAAGACCAGATATGCGTCATAGCCTTGGTAAGCCATTACCTTACCAACTAGCTGATACAATATAGCCCTATCCCTTACCGAAAAACTTTCCCACCCTAACTTATGTTAGAGCGGAGTATAGAGTATTAGCACTCATTTCTAAGTGTTGTCCTCTTGTAAGGGGCAAGTTAGCTATACATTACTCACCCGTGCGCCACTAATCCGTCTAGCAAGCTAGACTTCATCGTTCGACTTGCATGTGTTAGGCACGCCGCCAGCGTTCACTCTGAGCCAGGATCAAACTCTCCATAATTTAAATGATTATTTTTTAATTATGAAAAATTAAAAAATAAATAAAATAATGAAGTGAATGATTTAAAACTTATATATAAGAAAGTTTTAAATGGCTCTTGATCACTTGTTTAGATATCAAAGATTGACGTTGAAATAATTGATATATTTAAAATTAACAATAAAACTATTTAAAATAAC
>NZ_JACGAU010000049.1:0-1785 GCF_020137595.1 Campylobacter sp. RM12640 | reverse complement strand
AAATTAGATGATTTAAAAGATTTGGTTTTTATAAAAGATAATAAAGTATTTAATAAAAACTATTTAATATCAGATGAAATAGCTTTGTATTTAGAATAAAGCTAAGTTAATTAGAACTATTAAAGTTCTAATTAAAACTTATAGCTAAATCCTAAGTTTAATCTATATCCTGTATCAAACTCATTAGAAATATTCTTTGTAAAATCAGCATTAATGTCTAATTTAGAATTTGGTTTTACTAAAAATCCTATTTTAGCATTCAAGCCACTATCTTGGATATTGTTAAAATTGTTTTCTAAAAGAGCTACTACTTTACTTTTTGAAAGAGCATTTAGGTCTTTAAAGTATTGTAATTCAGTAACTAAGCTAAAGTTTTTGTTAAACTCAACCCCTGCTTTAACTCCTGCTTTTATACTAGCTTGAAGACCTTTTTTAGTTTCTATACTTGCATTAGTTCCTTTTAAGTCTAAGTCCTTAAATCTAGTAGCTATTAATTTAATATTAGGCTCTAAGTAATTATTATTTATACTAAATCTATGTCCTAAGCCTAAACCTATTTGATATAAGTCTAAGTAATTAGTAGTATATAAATCAATCTTTTTAGCTTCAAATTTATTTTTTAATGTTACATAAGCTAAAGAATAATCAATAAAGCTTCCATTATAAAAATTAGTAGAAGCATAAGCTCCAAATGACCTTACATTAGTAGAAGAGCTTAAAGCTTTATTTATTTCTAATCTTGAAATATTTGCAAATACTCCATAAGTTAGATTAAATCTATCTAAGCTTATATTCTTATCTATACCAACGCTTGTACCTTTGTTTCTTAAATCATTATAATTAGTCTTTAAATAATTATATGAATTATTAACCCAAAAGCCGTGATTTTTAATATCATCTCTTAGATAAGTAAATCTATCATTTAAAATCTCTGCTTGATTTTTTGCTACATAATAAGGTGTATTAATTATGCTTTTTAATTCAGCTTTTGTATTATCGTCTAATAATTCACTCATAAAATAATCTTTATAGTTTTTATTAATTAATTCTGTTGTAGTGTAATTAACATTGCCTTTACCATCAATTATTGCTTGGATTTCATCTTTGCTTAATTCTTTACCAGCTAAACCTACACTCCAAACTTCTTTAGTTCCATTCTCATCTTGCATAGTTGTATAATGAACTAGATTAGGTGATAATAATACACTTGAAATAGGTGTTGTATAAGTTATCTTAAAGAAGTCTTTATTAACTACTTTAGGTGCTGCAGCTATCATATCAGCTCTTGTAGAATTTGAATTAGTAGTATTTGAATTAGTAGTATTATTAATAATTGCAATAGGAACATAGCCATTAATTAATAAGCCTAAGTTTGTATTAGAAATATTAATTATATTATTAAAGCCACTTGCACCATATCTTGCAATGATTGCTCCACTAAAGTGATTATATAAAGAAGTATTATATCCACCACCTGTTATATAAAATGTAGAATGAGTAGCGTTTAGATTATTTACTGCTAATTGCCCTACTATTTTTGAATTAGTTGTAGTTAAGGTATTAGCTCTAATACCACCTTTAATAGCTGATTTTTCTATAGTGTAATCTCCACTTGTTATTTCTGCTTTATCATATACACTACTAGCATTATCATCTTTACCTTTTAAAAATACTTTAGTATCTTTAGAGCCTTCATTAGTATTATTTAAGAATACATTTGAGTTTGTAATCTCTCCTTTGTTTGCACTAATAGAAGTTGTTTTTAAATCTATATTTTTAATTACT
>NZ_JACGAU010000048.1:0-1968 GCF_020137595.1 Campylobacter sp. RM12640 | reverse complement strand
CAATAGGCTTTTAAATATATAAAAAGGTTGTTGCCGAAGTATTTTCATTCATTTATAGAATGTCAAAAGAAATGAAATGATTTTAGATTTATACAAAATCACTCTTAGTATAATTTATTTTAAAAACGAAATTGAATATATTTAAAGGTTTAAGGAATTTAAAAATTTATTTTAAATTCCTTATTTAAACTAGCAATTTTTACACATATTAAAGATTAAATCATCAAATCTTTTCACAAGTCTTACTTGCTCGTCTAATTCTTCACAATTATAAAGCTCTTCGTATAAAGCTAAAATATCTTTAAATATACCTTCTTGCTCTTTTTTAATTGATTTTGCAATGTTTTCTTCTAATGATTTATTTTGTTTTAAATTCTTATTAAGCAAACACCTAATCGCATCATCTTTATAAAGTAATAAATGTATTTGTATAAATAAATTATTTTGCAATCTACCACTATTTTGAGCGTTATTAAAGTTATTTTCAGATAATTTTTCATAAGAACTTAAAGTATCAAAAAACTGATTTGTTTTTTCTTGATTTTTATTGCTAATTTCTGAAACTTGATTTGAATACTCTAAACACTTTTTAACACTTTCTTTTAAAGAATTTATATTCAAATTAATAGTATTGGTAGCTTCTTCTGTATTATTTGCTAATTTTCTTACTTCATCAGCAACTACCGCAAATCCACGACCATGCTCACCTGCTCTTGCTGCTTCAATTGCAGCATTTAATGATAATAATTGAGTTTGGTCTGTAATGTCTTTTACCATTTCAATAATTTTTGATATTTCATTTGTTTTTTCATTTAGACCATTGATTAAATCAGTAAATAAACCTATGTAATTTTGTAATTCATTTGAGCTTTTTGATAATTCTTTTACCATAGTTTGAGTAGTATGCGAATCATCTGCAATTTGCTTTGAAGAATTTAAAATGCTATTTAAATTAGTTTGATTTGTGCTTAAGCCATTTGTTAAAATATCAATTATACCTGAATCATTGTTGTTTTGTTGAACCTTAATACTAAGTTCATTTAAGCGTTGAGTTTCTATACTTTTTGCAATTCCTAAAATCGCACTTACTAAATTATCAGCAGTGCTTTTAAATCTACCTTTTAAACCTACACTATTAATATTTCTATAAGTTGCACCAGAAAAAGCAACCTCAATAGAGCTAGCAACTTCTCTTTGCCACACTTCTATTTGGTCTAACAAATTATTTAAATGATTTGCTAATATTGTGTATTTTTCGCCCTTTATACCAGTAACTCTTGATTCTAAATATCCATTTGAAGTTTGCTCTAAAACTTCTATAATTTTATTGAATGCTTCATCATTATTTTTATTAAATATACTCATTTTAGCCCCTGAATACCTATCATAAATTCGTTATAACCTTTATTTTCTTTTTTCAAAATATCTTCTATAATTTTCCAAGAAGCATCAACTCCTTGAGCTTTCTCAACTTCAAGCATTTTAGCATATAAAGCAATAATAACTTCTTTAGCTTTTTTACCTATTTTTCTTCTAACTGAATAATATCCTATCGTATTACCAGATAAATCATAAGATATGCTAATATTGGCAAATACCCAATAATATCCACCATCAAATGTTCTATTTTTTACGAAAGCATAAACTTCTTTTCTTCCTTTTAATTGTTGCCACAAGTATCTAAAAACTGCTTTAGGCATATCTTTATGTCTTACAACATTATGTGGCTTATTTAAAACTTCATTTTCTGTTGAACCTATAATTTTTAAAAAAGATTCATTAGCATAAGTAATATTGCCTTTAATATCTGTTTTGCTAACTATAAAGTCATTATCCAATAGTTCCTTTTCCATTTCTTCCCCAATCATTATAATAAAAAAATAATTTTATAATATCTTCATTATTGTAAAATAGAGATATTATATTTTTGTAAATTTATTATCGTGAAATAAATTTTATTACTCAAAC
>NZ_JACGAU010000047.1:0-1989 GCF_020137595.1 Campylobacter sp. RM12640 | reverse complement strand
CATTACTTTAGGTAGTGATATTAAAGCTGATAATGCTAATTCAAATTCTAAAAATACTTTACAAACTAGTGAGCAAATAAATATTACAGGTGATATCAAAGAAGAAGTAAATGAAATAATTGCTAAAAATGATAGTTCTTTAAATACAGATAATTTGCCAGAAGTTGTTCCAAATAAGCCTAGTGATGATTTAGTTATTCCAAGTAATCCAAATACAACACCAGATACGCCAAGTAATCCTGATAATAATACAAGCACACCAGAAAATAAGCCAAATGATAATAATGTGGTAATACCTAATGTGCCAGTGATTAAAGATGAAAAAGAATGGACTAAATTAGAACCTTCTATTCCTAATAAATTTTTTGCTAATAATAATGTAAATAGTTATTATTACTATTCAGAAGATTTAAATTCTAAAAGTGCAGCTAGTCTTAATTTAGGCACTATGACGCTTGATTTATATGGTAGAAAATTAGAAAATGATAAGAGTGTTAAATCTTTTGATTATTATACTTTAGATGGCAAAAAAAATACTCTTACTAGCAATAGCTACAATGTTTCTGATGTAGGAATTAAAGAAATAAAAACTCAAAATTATAACTTGCAAAATACTAGTCTAAATACACCTAATGCTGAAAAGAATTTAGAATATTCATCAGATTATGCTAGTTTTAGTGCGAATAAAAACGAATTAAAAGCTCAATTAGTTGGTATTAATTATGATTTAAGCAAATCAGATTTATCTCATTTTACAACTTTAAAAGATGATTGGAATAGTTTTAAAAATGATATAGAAAAAAATAATCAAACAGCTATTAATTACTATTCAAATACAAATTCTGCCGCTGAACTTGATTTATCAAGAGGACTTTTAACTTATTATTCAAAAGAGCAAACTAAAAAAGATGGTAGGGATAGTGCTTATAATTTAAGATATTTTGTTATGAACCATAATTATTTGCAAATGCGTGAATATGATATAGAAGATTTAGAATACAACGGCTATACAATGAATTTTAAAGCTCCTACTGTTGTAGATTCAACTTCGGATCATTATAGAACTACTGCTTATGTCAATAAAGAACAAATTGAATATACAGCAACGAAAAATGGTAGTTTGGATTTAAATATTTTAAATATAAAAGAAAATTTAAAATTTACTAATTCTTCAAATTATAGAAAGCAATTAGCTGATTGGGATAATGAAAAAAATAAATTCTTTAAAGAATTTTACACAAACCCAGCTCAAGAATTTTATTATGCTGATACGAAAAACAATTATGTTAAGTTAAAGCCAAGTGATTCGTATTTTGCTAGTTATAGCAAGATTAATGATACTACTGATGTTTTATTTGAATTACAGAATAGTAAATTATTAGGAGTGTATAATAAAAATAATGTAATAACTAGAATAAATCCTCAAGTAAATTCAACTATGGATATTGATAATTCTCAATATAAATTAAAAATTGATAGTAACGAACTTGATAAAACTTCTATTAAATTAGAAACGGAAGCAAGTAAAGCTAAATTACAAATAGAAAGCAAAATAGCAAATGAGGATTTAAAGATAAAAACAGATGAATTAAAAAAATCTTTAAATGTTTCAGATATAAACAAAAAGATTAACGAGATTAAAAGTAAATAAGGAATATAGATGAGAAAACTTGTAATTTTATTAAGTGTAATAACTCTAACCTATGCAAGCGTAGGTAAAATATCAGCCATTAGAGGTGATGCAGTAGTTATCTCAAAAGGTAATGAAATAAAAGCTTTATTAAATCAAGAACTTGATGAAAGCGATATTATAAAAACGGGAAACAATGCAAGATTACAAATAATCTTTAATGATAACACCGTTACTACTCTAGGTAAAAACACAAGCTTAGAAATAAAAAAATTCTTATTAGATGGAAAAAACTCTAAAGTAAATCTTGAAGTAAGTGAAGGAAGCTTTAAGGTAATTACAGGAGAAATCTCAAAATT
>NZ_JACGAU010000046.1:0-1994 GCF_020137595.1 Campylobacter sp. RM12640 | reverse complement strand
AAGTTTTTTGTATTTTTATTTAGAGATTGTTTTTTAAAGCTTATTATTTTTACCTTAAACCTAAAAGTTTTTAATATTTTTTATATTAAAATTCTTTTGATTAGATTGTTAAAAATTTATAAAAATATTAATTTTTATAATTACCCCCCCCCCATTTTGTTAGTAATTGATTAACCTTTATATATTGATTTTTAACTATAATAAAGCATTTTTCATTTATTTTTTAGGGGAGAAAATGAATAGAACTATAAAATTATCTTTAATAACTTTTATATTAGCGGGGGGGGGGTAATTTAGCTCTTGCTGATGCAGTAGCAAATGCTACTAATGGTGGATTAATTAGTCCATTAGCTAATAAACAAGAAACTATTAGCAAAGATAAAATTATAATTAGTAATACATATCAAAGTCCAACCGATATTAATCATACAGGTGGAGTAATTACTATAGGTAAAGCCACAGAAACGCATACCATATCTGATTTAAATATAAATATAAATAATGGAAGTTATTTATTATTTCAAGGTGATTTAACACTAAATAAAGTAAATATTACAAATACAAAAAGTCAAAAATTTAATTTATTATTTGATAATAGAAATAGTGATAATAAAGATATAGTATTCAATGAAAGCAATTTAAATGGCATAAAAATAGATTTATGGACTAATGCTGTTAGTAATTCAAAGAATTTGATTTTTAATAAAGGAACATTAAATAATGTAAATATAGGAAGTCAAACAGCTTCGAATGGTAAAATTAAAGATCTTAATTTTAAAGTTGTTGAAAGTGAAATAAATAGTGGTAATTTTTCATATAAAACTACTTTTGTTAATTCTAAATTGCTTGGAAATATTAGTGGAAATATTGTTGTAGATAATTCTATAGTAGAAGCTACTTTAAATACGAATACTTTAGAAGTTATAAATGGCACTACAATTAGTTCTGATATTAGCAAGGTTAATAATTTTATTTTAGATAATTCTACTTTAACCACAGATTTAAATGCCAAAAATATTACTATTAAAAATGATGCAAAATACAATAATAAAAATATCACAGCAAGTGGCGCATTGACTATTGAAAATCATCAAATTATAAATAACGATAAAGATAAAATAACATTAAAATCTAATGGAATTTCAACATATAAAGATAGTGTTATTAAAAATGCAGTTTTGGATTCAAATCTTAATAGGATTGATTTTTATAATACAAATGAATTAGATAATGTAAAAATATCTAATGATAATGCTTGGGATGTTACAAAACATCATATTACGATTTGGGATAATACTAAGGTTACAATAAATGATAGTGAGATAATTAATTCAGCTATTAATCAATCTGCTTCAGCAGATTTTGATAGTGAAGTGATTATTAATAATACTAAATTAGTAGATACAGGAATTGGGGCTTTAAATAAAAATGATTTATATACTAGAATTCCAAAATTAGAATTAAATAATGTAAATTATATAAATAATGTAGAAAATAGTGGGATTTTTGCAAAAGAAATTACTATAAATGGCGGATATATAAAAGCTAATAAATTATATGGAACTGATACTTTTATAGTTCCAGGAGTAAATGATATTTCAACTCAAGATAATACTAAGGTTATTATAAAAGGTGGTGCTATTATAGAAGCATTGGTTGATGGGGAAGAATTAGAGATATACAATTCAAAACTAACAGGAGATTCTCTTATTACCAACATAAAAACAGATAATAGTGAATTAATCGGCAAAATAGAAGCTACTAATAATATTGATATTAGCAATTCTAGTATCAAAGGTGATATAAAAGGTAGTGAATTAAAGCTTTTAAATTCTGATTTAAATTCAAATTTAATAGATATTGCAAATAATGTAATTATTGAAAATACTGAAACAAAAACCATCACAGGAAATTTCAAAGTAGGCAATGACTTTAAATCAAGTAATACAATTATTCAAGGCAGTATTAATACTACAAATAATATGGAATTAAAT
>NZ_JACGAU010000045.1:0-3123 GCF_020137595.1 Campylobacter sp. RM12640 | reverse complement strand
GGGGGGCGTGAGCCCAACGCCGTAACGAACCCCGCCCCTTGTCTATATTATACAATTTTGCGAGATTTTAAAAATTCGCCCCTTAAATGCCTATCACATAGGCATTTAAGCCCTATTAAGTTTCACTTAAGAAAACCCCATTTTTTACCCATTTTTTAACTTAGTTTTGAAAAAAAATATTAAAATATAAAGTAAAATCCTAAAAACAAAAAAATCATAACATTAAGTTTATTTTAAGTATTAAAAAGATACTATTCGGAAATTTAACTCATAGAGAGCAAAAAATATTTAAGATACTATGAAAAAAATTGAAATTTGGTTGCGAAAGAGGGATTTGAACCCCCGTCCTTCGGGTTATGAGAAAAGCGTTCCATTTTTTTAATTTTATTTAGTAATATGTTAATTTTTAATTAAATCTTTATTAGCCAAATAAGGATTTGATTAATGGCTAAAAAAAGAAAAATTAAAGAATTTGGATATTTTAAATTAACCCAAGAAGATATTAACGAAACCGAAAACCTATTTAAAGAACTTTTAAAAACCGACACTCTTCAAGCTAAGATTTTATATTTAAACATTTTAACAAGCGATTACATAGAACATAGCGTAATAAATGGACTTTATTCCCCCTTAGAAATTTCTGCTGCTTTATATAACTTAAAAATGTATTTTAATAATGATGTTTTTAGCACAAGTTTAGATTTTTTAAACTTCCATAAACAAGGAAATTAACCTTGATTAAATATGGGATTAGCGATTATGATTTATATTTATGTCAAATAAAACTATTAAAATCTTTTACTTTTCAAGCTTGTTCTAAATTGCAAGATATTTCAAATCAAGATTACATATTAAAACTTAAAGATATTTCTTATAATGCAAATATAAATATTAAATATTCTTATGAATTGTTAAATATAATTAATTCTTACAATGACTTTAATATAACTTTACATTCTAACATACCTTTATTTATAACAATAACCCTTGATGGTTGCTATCGTAGAATGGTAAAAGGCGATTATTCAGAATTTAACGAAACTAGACTGAAAAAAGAATTTCCAAAGCATTTAAGACATAAGTATTATTTAGAACTTCCTTTAACCATTAAAGAATGTTATGAAATTTTAAATTATCAGCATAAAAAAATGCGCGATAGGTATTTAAATAAATATAAAGATGTAAAGCACGATTTTATAAAAGTTCCCGAACCACATAAAAATGGAATTCCACATATTCACGCTTTATGGTTTATTCCTAATGATAAATCCTTAATTAAATATTTAAAAAAAATATTCAAAGAATGTTGCCCTGCTCCCCAAAACCACTCGCAAAAAGGCTTAACAATAGACCAAAAACGAAATAAAGAAACGCAAGGATTTCAACTAAGTGTAAGCAACTCAACGGGATACATTGTAAAGTATATTTTTAAAACATTTAGAAATATACATAAAAATGATTTTAAAATTAATAAATTAAATGCTTGGTATATTCATCATAAAATAAGAAGACTTACACGCTCTCACATAAAAACATATAATAATTATAATTTTAGCTTAGGCGTATATCGTAAATTAAGGGGTTTTTTATATTCATTAGGTTACAAAAATATAAGCTTAGTTTTATGGGAATTTTTTAATGATGAAAACTGCTTTATAAAGTATAATTTAAACCCTAAAAAAGGTGATATATTTATTAATTTAGGTTTGCGTTTTGTGGATATTTATTACACTAAAAAAGAAACTATCATAATCAAATACTTAAACAATGAAAAAACTATTATTAAAGAAAAGCAAGTAATAAAAAATAAAACCTATGTTTTATTATATGACAAGGAAATTTTAAATTACACTTATAAATTATATTACGAAGATTTTATTTCAGCCTAAGGATTTATAATGTTATTAAAAGAGCTTTTTATTATGTATTTTAATATGTATTCAAATACTTTAAAACCTAGCACATACTTAAGTAATTACCATACTTTCCTAAAACATTTTAATAATACAAATATGGGTAATACTGAAGTAAAAAATATTAATTTTATAACCTTACAAAGTTTTATAAATCAACTTTTAGAACAAGGATATAAGCCAAAAACGGCTAAGAATATATTATCAATTTTAAGCGTTACATTGGAGTTAGGCGAACGCTTAGGGCTTATTGAGAGAAATTATTGCAATCTTGTTAAATTACCTAGATTTGATAATAAAGTTTATTTTAGACATAGCACACAAACCCAACAAGATATAATTAAGGCAATTATTTATGACGATAATAAATACAAAGATATTTTTTTATTCTTACTACACGGAAGAAGAAAAAACGAAGTATTAAGCCTTAAGTGGAAAGATATAGATTTTATAAATGAAAGCTATATAATACGCTCCGAAAATTGTAAAATCTCTAAAACTATGGAATATTCTTTAACCCCTTTATTAAAATATAGATTAAAAGAGCATTATAAAAATACTCTATTTAACTCACCTAAAGATTATGTATTCACAAACCCAGATACAGCAAATAAATATATAGATTTACGCAGAGCTTGGAATAACTTTTTAAATAAAAACAATCTACCAAAAATGAGACTTCACGACATAAGGCATTTAATAGGAACTTATGCTATTAATCATTTAGGACTTAGTATGGAAAGCGTAATGCTTACCTTAGGACATTCAAACATTACAACTACACACGGCTACTTAACACGCAATAAAAACCTTTCAAAAATGGTAATTAATAGCATTTTAGAAAGTATCATTATTCCTAATAATAATGATGATTTACAGAAAGCCGAGTAAATAAAAAAACTTCAATTGGGGTTATTAGGGGTTTACCCCTAATTAACAACGAACACGCCAAAGCGTGTGAGTGGAAGCATTGAAAAACGAAGTTTTTCACACTCTACCTATTTTAACGCATAAAAACGCCCTTTATTTCAAAAATCTACTAAAAACAATGATAACTCTTTCTTATCAGCCCTTAATAACTTTAAGCTTAATTACGCTTATTTAAAAGCTATATCTTAGAGTTTATAAAATATAATGCTAAATTATGTAAAAAGAGCAATAAAGGGCGTGAGTTATGGCGGGGGGCGTGAGCCCAACGCCGTAACGAACC
>NZ_JACGAU010000044.1:0-3872 GCF_020137595.1 Campylobacter sp. RM12640 | reverse complement strand
TTTTAATACTCCTAATTTGGGGTTTTAATACTCCTAATTTGGGGTTTTAATACTTCGGAAAAGCCTACCACATCGATAAATAAAGTGGGTGGAAAAGATAATAAAAAGAATTTAAAATTTGATAAAAAGGGGCAATTTTTTTTTAAACGATAACAATTATCAACAATTAAGCAAAAAAGAATAATTTTTTGATTTAATTTATTTTCCTAATTTAGGGTCATATAGTTCTTTAATATATTAATATGCTAATAACATATTTATATATTCAACAATGATTTATAATAAAAAGACTTCTTTATTAAAGTTATTACTTGTATTAAAATCTATATTCCAACCATTAAAATAAAAGACCTTTTTATTTTCTAGTAAATCATCTCTTTTTTTGCGTTCTATCGCTCTATTGATTTTTACCCTAGTATTAAAAATCATAAATGAATATGTATGTCTTTTTGCTAATTCATTTGCCTTAGAAAGTCTTATTAAAAATTGATTTCCAGTAAAAGCCCTTAAACTCATTGAATTAAAATTAATTCTTTTAACATCTTTTAGGTATCGCATTAAATCAAAAATATTTATTGCTACATAGTATTTGTCAGTAAGTTCTAAAAAATCAGATTCTTTATATTCAATTTTATTTACTTTGCAAAAATCAATAAAATCATTTGGCCTTGTATTTTCATAAGCATAAACTAGCAAAAATTTATTCTTTTTTTCTTTTTCAAAAAGTGCTTCATCATTTAATGTAAAATTTCTACTTTCAAATGCACGATTTGATGCTATTGTAACTCTTTCTATGCCATTAAAAAACTTTGGAAAGTATAAAGCTAATGTTTTATTATTAAAAGTTTCATAATAAAGCTTTTTTAGTTGTTCTGTTCTTTCAATTAATTCATTAAATAATTTATCGTTTGCAAAATAGCAGGCCCTTATATAAGAAGACCCTTTTACAAAATAATCATTTTCAAACAAATTTCCCTTAATTTTTTTAGGCAAAAAATCATCAATATCGCTATCGAAAATGCTATCTAATTTCTCGCAATTATTTTTTATATACCTTAAAAAATCATCTCTTTGAATATAAAATTCTTGCATTTTTTTTCTATCAGCCATAAGAAAAATCCTTTATATTAATATGCTAATATCATATTAATATATTTTTAAAGTAAGCTTAATTTATATTGAAAAACGCATTAAATTTTTTGTAAGATATTATTATTTTTTAAGTGTTGCTCCCTACCCCAAAAAGGTAGGGAGCTTTTTAAAGTTCGTTGGCCTTTGTATATTACAATGGAGCAAGGACGGACAAAAGTCCCTATCGCTGTGCGATAGGTCTTTTTGTCACTCTCTACGGCTGACGCCTACGAGCCTTGTTTTTTTTGCAGCTGCAAAAAAAATATAAACGCATAAAAATTTTTTTAGGATTGTTTATGGAAAAATTAAGACAAGTAAAGATTAATTTTACTAATAATGATTATCAAAAAATCCAAGCATTAGCAGATGCTAATAAAACAACTAAAGCTAATGTAATTAGACAAATCTTAAATAATAATAATTTTCAATTAGAAACGCAAAAAATTTTAGATAAAAAACAAAATTCAATAAGTAAAGAAGCTAGGGAAATATTGTATTTATTTTCTAATGTTTCTAATAATATAAATCAAATAGCTAGATTTTGTAATATAGAAAGAGATATTAACAAAACTGCACTTGATGAGTTAATTAAAATAAAAGAGTATTGTAAAGATATAGTGGATTTTTTTATTAAAGAAGAAAATGATAGTTAAATTTAAATGCGTAGGAAAAAAAACTGCTTTAGGTTGGGCTGATTATGTCTTAAAAGATAAAAATAATCATTCATTAGATAGAGCAAGTCACGAAATTATTTATAATGATATTGAATTAAGCAAAGAAATTATTAAGCATTTGAATTATAAAACTTGTGCTACAAATATTGTGATAAGTTTTGAAAAAAATGTAAGTTTAGAAACAGCAAGAAAAGCGGCCCAGGATTATATATATGAATTTTTAGATGGATTTAATAATGCTTATTTTATAAATATGGTAGAACATAAAGACACTGATAATATACACTATCATATTCAAATACCAAAAATCAATCTACAAACTATGACGCAATTAGAAGTTTATAATCATACTAGAGATAGGGCCTTTAATACGGCCTTATGTAAATACATAGCACAAAAGTATGATTTAGTAGATGCTTTTGATTTAGAAGTAAGTAATAATTATCATACTAAAAAATTTATGCAAACTATTGGTTTAGATAAACTTTACGGAAAAAATCTCAAAGGTAAAAAAAACAGAGAAGCATTTAAATATACGATTGACGCATATATTAGAAATCTAATTTTTGCTAATAAAATTAATTCATTAGATGATATTAAAAAAGCTATTGAAAACTATGGAGATAATAGTTGGAAAATAAGCAGATTTGGGGAAGATTACAAAAAAGGAAGCTACATAACCATAATAAATGAGCAAGGAGAAAAACACTCTATTTATGACAACAAAAATGGCTACTACTCTAAAAACGATACACAAAACAAAATAAATAATTTTAGAGCCAATAAAGGAGTAAAAAATAATACTCAAAATAAAGATTTGGAAAAATTAGAAAAAATATACTTAGAATTAAAAGAAGCAAGAAATAAAACACTAGCAAAGCGATACAAAGTAAAAGAAAAAAGTATAGAAGATTTAATTAAATCTATGCCAAAACCAAAGTTAGAACTAGATGATATTTTAGAAGACAATATTGAAGCTTATTTTGGCGAAGACTTTGATAGCAAAACAATTGACGAAAAAATAGAAATCATAGAAAATAGAGTTTTAGAAGAATATAAAAAAAAATTACTGGATAGCAGTTTAAACCAAAATACCATAAATAACAAAACAAAACCTGAAAAAACACTAAACATTTTTAAGCCAAAACAAAAAGAGCAAGAAATTATAAACGAAAAAATAAGAAAAATGAATAGCTATAAAATAACTTTAGAAATGCTAATACAAAAAGAAAAGGCTAGAAAGGAAGAAGAGCAAATGATTAAAGAGTTGCAAGAAGAATTAAAAAGAATTAATTTTTTACTAGCACAAAAACTAAAAGAAAATAATGATTTAAACCAAAAACATAAAGAATTGCTTGAAGCATATAACGAGCAAAATGAACATTTAAAAGATATGTCAGCAACGGTTCAAGCATTAGACGAAGGGTACAGTAATTTACAATATAAAAATAATGATTTAAACCAAAAACATAAAGAATTGCTTGAAGCATATAATGAACAAAGGAAAGAATATCTTGCACAAAACGATAATTTAAAATATGAAAACGATGATTTAAACCAAAAACATAAAGAATTGCTTGAAGCATATAATGAACAAAGGAAAGAATATCTTGCACAAAACGATAATTTAAAATATGAAAACGATGATTTAAACCAAAAACATAAAGAATTGCTTGAAGCATATAACGAGCAAAATGAACATTTAAAAGATATGTCAGCAACGGTTCAACAACTACAGGATGAAAACGATAATTTAAAATATGAAAACGATGATTTAAACCAAAAACATAAAGAATTGCTTGAAAAATATAATGAACAAAGGAAAGAATATCTTGCACAAAATGAGGCATTTTGGAATCTTTACAGACATTCAAAAGATATGTCAGCAACGGTTCAACAACTACAGGATGAAAACGATGATTTAAAATATGAAAATGATGAATTAAAAAAGGCTAAAAAGCTTAAAACTGCAAAAGAAGAGCCAAATTATTATTTAAGATTATGATAGTAAAATAACAATAGCCGTGTTTTGCACGGCTATTTACAACACTTAAGGGAGTTGCTATG
>NZ_JACGAU010000043.1:0-4671 GCF_020137595.1 Campylobacter sp. RM12640 | reverse complement strand
ACCCCCCCCCAACACTAAAAACTCATATCCTAATTATGTTTTATATGCGTAATAAATACTTTTATATAATCAATAAATCTAATTAATTTAATTACTTAATAAGCTTAGGTATTAACTTACTCTAAGGTATTTAATTAAGTTTAATTTTTATTACTTTAAATCACTGATTAAACTTAACATAAAAACACTTTAGTATTAATTACTTATCTTCTAAAAACAATCTAAGCCCTAATTACTGCAAAAGAATTTAAATCCAAATTTTATATAAGCTTAATTTTTAAATACTTCGTTTTTTAAAAGCTTTGTTTTACAGAAATTTTATTTAATATAAACTTTTCTATACATAAACCTAGTTTTAAAAACTTCTTTTACAGACACTTTGTTTTTTAAAAACTTTGTTTTTTAAAAACTTCGTTTTAAATAAACTTCGTTTTAAATAAACCTAATTGTATAAACACCTCATTTACTACTAATATTGCTTATTAAAGATAAAGATTTGATAGCATAAATAAGAAATTTGCTAACAATAATATTACTTAATTAAAATTAGAAAAAATAATATTAAATCGCAATCCTTCACTACCAATATTATTTTTCAACCACTCATATTACTTTAATAATGTTTTCATATGAGATTATGGCTTACGTCTAAATATTATTATCATATTGATTTAACTTTAGCTACCTAAAAAACAATTAATAACCTAAGCTTATTGAATACATAATTCTTTAAGCATATAAAGCAAATAAAAAACCTATATAAAAAGCAAGAGCTATATTGTATAAGTATCATTTAAAATA
This sequence comes from Campylobacter sp. RM12640, assembly GCF_020137595.1. Classification (NCBI taxonomy): domain Bacteria; kingdom Pseudomonadati; phylum Campylobacterota; class Epsilonproteobacteria; order Campylobacterales; family Campylobacteraceae; genus Campylobacter; species Campylobacter sp. RM12640. The sequence continues at coordinate 3,870 of NZ_JACGAU010000043.1, read as the reverse complement.
TCTGTTTTTATAATCTCATACTAAAAAACATAATTAAGTAAATTATTTAAAGTAAAGGTTTTAAAAAACCCAAACAAAGCTAAAAAAGAAAGCAACAATAAAAACTTACCTTTTAGCCCTATCCCGTTTCTACAATTAAAAAATATAATAAAAAATTAAATCTAAAAATATGTATATAAAAATCAATTATTATTAAAAAGAAAGGAGTTAAAAAAGATTTTAACAAGTCCGCAACGAGCTACTTTCCCCATGCCAGTAAGGCGTAGTATCATCACCCACAATGTGCTTAGCTTCTTGGTTCGGGATGGGACAAGGCGTTACCACATTTGTATAATCACGGACATTGTTATTTAAATATATTAGTATTTAATAAACTTAAATAACAATGTTAAAAGCAAGTAATAAACTAATTCAATAACCTTTTTAAAGCTAAAAGTGACGCAGTTATTTTTTCTTAGTGCTAGGAAAGCGACTGAGATAAGACTGATAGTCTATCAAAGGAGCTTGACGACGCAATAAGGAAAAAGAACAAGTCAATTAAAACCTTAGCAAGGAAGTAATGCTTATTTAAAGTAAGCGGACGGTCTATTAGTATTGGTCAGCTAAATGGCTTTCACCACTTACACACCCAACCTATCAAGCAGCTAGTCTTGCTGCGACCTTAAGAGAAGATTCATCTTAGAGTTGGCTTCGAGCTTAGATGCTTTCAGCTCTTATCACATCCGAACTTAGCTACGCTGCGATGCTCTTGGCAGAACAACAGCTACACCAGTGGTTCGTTCAACCCGGTCCTCTCGTACTAGGGTCAAATCTCTTCAATCTTCTTACGCCCACGGCAGATAGGGACCGAACTGTCTCACGACGTTCTGAACCCAGCTCGCGTACCGCTTTAAATGGCGAACAGCCATACCCTTGGGACCTGCTCCAGCCCCAGGATGCGATGAGCCGACATCGAGGTGCCAAACCTCCCCGTCGATGTGAGCTCTTGGGGGAGATCAGCCTGTTATCCCCGGGGTACCTTTTATCCTTTGAGCGATGGCCCTTCCACACAGAACCACCGGATCACTAAGACCGACTTTCGTCTCTGCTTGACGTGTTTGTCTTGCAGTTAAGCTGGTTTATGCCTTTATACTCTACAAACGATTTCCAACCGTTTTGAACCAACCTTTGTAAGCCTCCGTTATTTTTTGGGAGGCGACCGCCCCAGTCAAACTACCCACCAGACATTGTCCTACGTGAGGATAACTCACGCTAGTTAGCTACCCGAATAAGAAAGAGTGGTATCTCAACGATGGCTCATTATAAACTGGCGTCTATAACTCAAAGCCTCCCACCTATCCTGCACATTCTTATCCAAGTAGCAGTGTCAAGCTGTAGTAAAGGTCCACGGGGTCTTTCCGTCTTGCCGCGGGTAGGAGGAATTTTCACCTCCACTACAATTTCACTGGATCCCTCTTTGAGACAGCTCCCATCTCGTTACGCCATTCATGCAGGTCGGTATTTAACCGACAAGGAATTTCGCTACCTTAGGACCGTTATAGTTACGGCCGCCGTTTACTCGGGCTTCGATCAAGAGCTTCGCATTGCTGCTGACCCCATCAATTAACCTTCGAGCACCGGGCAGGCGTCACACCCTATACATCCACTTACGTGTTAGCAGAGTGCTGTGTTTTTGGTAAACAGTCGGGAGGGACTCTTTGTTGTAAGTTTCCTTGCCTTCGGAGTAAATCCTAATACAAGGCTAACCACACCTTATACCGAAGATACGGTGCTATTTTGCAGAGTTCCTTAAAGAGAGTTCTTCCACGCGCCTTAGAATACTCATCCCACCCACCTGTGTCGGTTTACGGTACGGGCAACATTATCTAAACTTAGAAACTTTTCTTGGCTCGACGGCATCAGCAATTCTTCCTTCCATCCGAAGACTTCAGAAAGCCTTTCAGTTCTCGGTCTAATGTTATACGGATTTGCCTGTATAACAACCTACTACCTTAGACTAGCACTTCCATCCGCTAGCTTGCTTAGCCCTAAGCGTCCTTCCATCGCACAATAATGTTGGTATTGGAATATTAACCAATTTTCCATCGCATACCCCTTTCGGACTTTGCTTAGGACCCGACTAACCCTACGATGACGAGCATCGCGTAGGAAACCTTGGGTTTACGGCGTTAATGATTCTCACATTAATTATCGCTACTCATGCCTGCATGCTCACTTCTATACGCTCCAACGCTCCTTACCGGTACATCTTCAACGCCTATAGAACGCTCTCCTACCACCCAAGCTAGGCTTGGGTCTACAGCTTCGGTACTTATTTTAGCCCCGTTATATTTTCCGCGCAAAATCACTAGACCAGTGAGCTATTACGCTTTCTTTAAAGGATGGCTGCTTCTAAGCCAACCTCCTGGTTGTTAAAGTAACTTCACATCGTTTTCCACTCAAATAAGATTTAGGGACCTTAGCTGGTAGTCTGGGTTGTTCCCCTCTCGACGACGGATTTTATCACTCGCCGCCTGACTGCTGTGATTACACTATAAGTATTCGGAGTTTGATAGGGTTTGGTACATTGGTGTATGCCCTAGCCCATTCAGTGCTCTACCCCTTATAGCTACTACACAACGCTATACCTAAATATATTTCGGAGAGAACCAGCTATCACGAAGTTTGATTGGCCTTTCACCCCTATCCACAAGTCATCCGGAGCCGTTTCAATGGCCGTCGGTTGGGTCCTCCACTAGTTCTTACACTAGCTTCAACCTGCTCATGGATAGATCACTTCGTTTCGGGTCTGCAGCATCTGACTTATCGCCCTATTAAGACTCGCTTTCGCTACGGCTTCACGTTAGCTTAACCTTGCCAGACACCACAACTCGCAGGCTCATTATGCAAAAGGCAGTCCATCACCCTGTATTGCTACATAGGGCTCTGAATGATTGTAAGCAAATGGTTTCAGGTTCTATTTCACTCTGATCACCTCAGTTCTTTTCACCTTTCCCTCACGGTACTTGTACACTATCGGTCAGACATTAGTATTTAGGGTTGGATCGTGGTCGACCCAGCTTCAGACAAGATTTCACGTGTCTCGCCCTACTCAGGATACTGCTAAGTAAAGTAAAGATTTTATGTACGGGAGTATCACCCTCTACGCTCAAGCTTTCCAACTTGTTCTACTATCTTTGCTTAGTCTTTGTTGCAGTCCTACAACCCCACTAGTAAACTAGTGGTTTGCCCTCTTACGCTTTCGCTCGCCGCTACTAGCGTAATCTCTATTGATTTCTTTTCCTGTTGGTACTAAGATGTTTCAATTCCCAACGTTCGCTCCATATATGGTAATACATATCTCTATGTATTGGGTTGCCCCATTCGGAAATCTACGAATTAATGCCCCTTGACGGCTCCTCGTAGCTTATCGCAGTCTAGTACGTCCTTCATCGCCTTTGTCTGCCAAGGCATCCACCATTTGCTCTTATTAGCTTACCTTTGTTAATAATGTTATTAATATTTTTACAATTAATAGTATTAATTGAAATATATTTGCATGCATTATTGTTATTGTTTTTAGTATTACTAAAACGCATTACTTCCTTGCTAAAGTTTTTATGTAATTATTAATCTTAATCTTCAAGACGGAAAGCGTCTAAGCTGTGATGCTTAAAAACTTTTTCTTATATATACTTAAATATATGTAATAAGAAAGAGATTAAGTATAACTACCTTTAACAAGCTTATGAAATTGTTTTATATTACTTGCTTGTGACTCTTAACATTGATAAATAAAATAACACTAGGTTAGAAACTATATATAAACATAGAATTAAATTAAATAAAACCTAGAAAGAACATTTAGCTTAAATGCTCTGTTTAAGTTTT
>NZ_JACGAU010000042.1:0-6448 GCF_020137595.1 Campylobacter sp. RM12640 | reverse complement strand
CAATATTTAGCTATGAATTAAATCAAGCTAAGAAAAATTATGAGAGTATTGATTGCCCTGCTTATTCGCTTAGTGGATTTTCTGCATTTAGTGGATTTTTAAGCGATGAAGAAGTAAAAGTTCTAAACGAATGGCGTGACGCTCAAGAATAAAATAATTTTAATTTCAAATTCCGATTTTGGAATTTGAATATCTTCAGACCTTCTTTACTTTACAAAAAATAATTTTTATAATATTTACTTAATAATTAAAATTAAGGAGAAATAATGGCTTTTAAGAACGCAGTAGTTACAAAAGAACTTGATGAAAAATACAAAATGACAGATATTTTTTGCAATTATACAGATAGCTTATACTATAAACAAAATCATATGTTGCCTGATGAGAAAAGAATAGTAATAGATGAAGAATTAGATTGTTTTATAATGCTAGGTTATAATTTTTTAGACCCTGAATTAGAGCATGCAAGACTTAGCAAAGGCTTGTGGATTTTGTATTATAAAGGTAATTTGATTGAAGTTATACTTGATTATGATTTTGATATAACAATAGATGGTGTTTTATACGATAAAGTTTGGAGTATTTTTGATATTAAAAACAATGAATTATTAAGCGAAAAAGAAGTTATAAATCTTCTTAAAGAAATATTAGATGTTTATAATCTTTCTGGTGCTTGGGAAACAATTGACGGCTATAAAGTTTATGTAAGAGATGAAATAATAAAAGAATAAATATTTTAAATCCTAATTCAAATTCTTTAAAAATTGTGGAATTTGAAGTAGGAATTTGGTTTAAAAAAAGGTAAGCAAATGGCTTTTAAAAATGCAATTATTGATGATAGATTAGAGAAGAAATACTCACTTTCTTATATTTACGCAGAACATACTGATGATTGGTATGGCAGACAATATCATAAATTTCCTTATGATTGGGATATTGTAATAGATGAAGAATTAGACTGCTGGTTTATGAATTGTATGTATTTTGATGACCCTGAGCTAGACTATGCTAAACTTGATAAGTCATTGTGGGTATTGTATTACAAAGGTGAAGTAATAAAAATTATTTTAGACCGAGATTTTCGTATAAAAATAAATGGAACTTTATATGATATAGTTTGGAAAATACTATCTATAAAAAACAATAAAATATTAAATGAAAAAGAAATCATAGAATTGCTAAAAGATATTTTAAAAGTCTATGGAGTTAATGGATTTTGGACTGAAAAAGAAGAATGCACAATTTATGTAAGAGAAGAAGTGCTAGGAGAATACATATAAACAAAAGGAGATTTTATAATGGAAAAAATTGTTATAAAAATTTTAATTTTAATAGCAATATTGCCTTTTTATTATTTTTTATTTATGATGGTTATTTTTGGATATTCTGCTAATGATATGTATAATTTATCAATTTTACAAGCACCTTATGGAAGTTTGATTGGCTCAATATTTATTATACCTTTATGTTTTTTAACTCATATAATATATAGCGTTGTATCAAAAGAATTATGTAAAGCGTTTTTATCTATTGTATTTTGTCTTTCTTTTATTCCTGTTTTGACCTTATCAATAGGCGGAATAATAGCTTTGATTTTGCCATTTATGTATTATTATTTATTAGTAATGTTATATAAGAAATTCTTTAAAAGTAAATCAAGTTTTATAGGCAATACACAGCTTAGAGTAGATTTTAAAACTATACAAATTGATAACGAAATTTATGAAAAATATAAAATAAATGAAGCACTTACTAAATATAATACACAAGATACCATATTTAACACAAAAACAATACTACTTAATAAAGAGCTTGATTGTTTTTTATTGATTGTGATTTAAATTCAAATAGAATATTTTGGATTTTAAAATATAAAACAGATATTATTAAAATACTTCTTGTGCATAAAAAGCGTTTATCAACTGATACTGCTATATTTGTAATCATAGATATTGAGGGTAATAATTTACTTAGCGAAGAAGAAGTGATTTATTTATTAAAAGAAATCTTAGATATTTATAATCAAGATAAACAAGTAAAATACACATTATTAGATAAAAAATATTAAATGATTAAAGAAATTTTAAAATTTATAATTATATTTGCATTAACTCCTATAAATGCTGTTTTTATATATCTTGCAATCAAATCTTGTTTTGTTGAAAATTATTTGTTTTTAATGTTTGTTTATATGTTTGTTCATTATTTTGTTTTATCAATGAAGTATTTTTATGATAAATCAAAACTTTTTGCTATTGTTTTATTTAGTTTAATTTCACTTATTTTTGTAGTAGAAAATTGGCTATATTTTATGATTTTTATCGCTATTTATATCCTTGTAATTTATATATTAAGAGAAGTTGATACAAGCAATGCGATTTATGTGATTAATCCAAAAAGATTTGATTTAGTCCATATAGCTTTTGGATTTTTAATGCTGCTTTCATTTATTAGTATTGTAAGCTTTTTAAAAGATGAATTAATTATTTATAAAATAATCGGCGTAGTAATTATATTATGCACTTTAATTATATTTTGTGGTGTTAAAAGAGTGATTTGCTATGAAGATTGCTTGGTGTTTGTAAAAGGCTTAGGAGTTAGCAAAATAAAATATGATGATATTAAGGAATATTATTTTTTTAAAACAAATTTTAAAAATACTATAAGAATTTTTTTAAAGCAAAAAAGATTTAAGATTTTTTATATTTCTTATGAGCTTTCCTTTAATAAATTTAATAAAAGCGATTTAGAAAAATTAGAAAAATTAATCAATAAAAATGAAAATAAAAATAAAGGAAGTATATTTCAATGGATTTAAAAGCATTAGAGCTGATTGCGTGGTAAAACTATTTGTTTTGTTGCTTTTTTATATAGTCTTTATCTAATTCATAATGCTTATTTTTATCTACAATGTATTCTAAAGTTTCGTTAATGTTTTTTCTAAAAAACACTTTTAAGCTAAATTTTGCTTTTTGATCATTATATGGAACTGAAAATACCATATTTTTGGTTTGATAAATAGTATATATTTTAAAATCTTGCATAATATAGATTATTAGATTTGTAGCTACTCTAAAAGTATTTTTTGAAATTCCTAAGATGAATTCTATTAACATATCTTTATTTTGCTCGTTAGCTTGTATGACTTTATCTGTATAAAATGCTACACTAGTACTAAAAATAGGCTGAAAGCTTTTGTATTTAAACAAAATATCATTTTTATCAATTTCAATTCTAGCTTTATAAAAATTATTATCTTGTGCTATATTTTGTTTGATAACAACTAACACATCTATAAAAAATTTATTCTCATCTTCTATTATAAAAAAATTATTTTCTTTAATAAATTTAAGTTTTTTTCTTATATTTGAAGTTAATAAAATAGTAAAGCAATAAGCTAAAAATGGTAAAAAATATGCCAAAAAACTCCCGTGTAAATTCCAATATCTAGTATATGAATAAACATATTTTGCATAATAAAAATAATCTAAACCTATATAGGTGAGTAATATTAAAAATAAAAATTTGATGAAATTACAAAAAATCTTTGAATATTCATAATATATTGTAAAATTATTTTTCATAAAAGTCGCATTTATACTGATTTTGCTTGTTGATTTTATTTGATTGATTTTTTCATTTGCTTCTTGATTTATATACTCTTTATCATTTGCTAAAATTCTTAAAAACATTATAAAGCAACCATATATTACAATAATTACAAATAAAGTAATGCTAAGTGCTAAATGTCTAATAAATAAATCAGGATTTATAAAAAATGATTTTATGTTTTCAAGCAATTTTGCCCCTTAATTTGATATATTATAATAATTATAAAATTATATTTTAATTATAGGATTTAAATATGCAAGAGTTGTTAGATAGATTGGTAAAAGATAATATTAAATATACAAAATTAGGAAGATTGGCAAATTATATCCCAGAGCTTAGCAAGGCTAAATTAGACGCTTTGGGAGTTTGCGTGATTGATAAGGATTATAATGTTTTTTGCTCGGGTGATAGTGAGCTAAGGTTTAGTATTCAAAGTGTTTCTAAAATAGTTACTTTAATGTTAGCTTTATTAGATAATGACTATGAGTATGTATTCTCAAAAGTAGGTGTTGAGCCTACAGGAGATGCCTTTAATTCAATTATGAAACTTGAAACATCAAACAATAAAAAGCCATTTAATCCAATGATAAACGCAGGTGCTATTGCAGTTGCTTCTATGATTAAAGGCAAAAATGCTGAAGAGAGATTTAATAGAGTGCTTGAGTTTTTTCGTTTGATTACTGATGATAATGAAGCGTCATTAAGCACTAAAATATACGAAAGCGAAAATAAAACAGGCAATAAAAATAGAGCTTTAGCGTATTTTATGAAAAATGATGGGATTATTAGTGATGATGTTGAGGTGGCTTTAGAAGTTTATTTTAAACAATGCTCAATACTAGCTAACACAAAAAGCCTAGCTAAATTAGGATTATTTTTAGCTAATGATGGGCTTAAAGATGGTAAGCAAATAGTTAGTAAAAAAATAGCTAGAACGATTAAGAGTTTAATGCTAACTTGTGGAACTTACGATTTATCAGGAGAAATAGCTGTAAGGGTAGGACTTCCATGTAAAAGTGGTGTGGGCGGTGGTATGGTATCGCTTGTCCCTAGAGAATTTGGGATAGGGGTTTATGGACCAGCACTTGATAGCAAGGGTAATTCAATAGGTGGTGTTAGGATATTAGAGGGCTTATCTAAAGCTTTAGATTTATCAATTTTTTAAATTAATCTAAAATAATTAAAAGTATCTAGTATTTTTGTGCTTTATATTTTGAGTTTTAAGATTTAAATTCTTATAATTTCACTATATTAATTTGCATATTTTATAAGGGCTAATGTGATAGAATGGATATATAATAAATTAATAAAAGTTTTTGTTGCAACTTGTTTTAAAGTTTTGATATTTCTTGTTTTATTGTATGTAATTTCTTGGTCTTTTTTAATGTTATATATGGATACTTTTATACTTACTTTAATACCATTAAGATACTTATTGCCATGGTTTTTTATAGATGACGATGATGCTTATGCTCGAGGTTTTTTGTTAGGCTTGTTGTTGCTTATGATATGGAGTTATTTTAGTATATCTGCGACTAAAATCTATTGTAAAAATATTATTAATTTTTATAAAGGCGATAAAGATTTAGGCTTTTTATTTTATTTTACCTTATTTAGTATTCTAAATGCGTTTTTTAAATTTTGCTTTTTAAAATTAGGAGATATTCACAATAGCACTTTAACTCTTGCTATTGCTTTAATATCTACGATTTTAATTTATTTTTATATGAAATCTAAGGCTACTAAAAAGAACTAAAATTATTGATAAATTAGATTTTCTGATTAATTATTAATATAAAGAAAAAGATTTAATTTTAATTTAGTTTTTAAAAATTTATAATTAAAAGATAGTGAAAATTGGTGTTAAATCATTTGCAAGTTTGCTGTGGATTTGAAAAATGAAATTTCTAATTTAAATTTTAAAACCATAAAACTTCAATATTCTTACAATAAAGCAAATAATCTGAGTTACAAGTAATTTTATTTGTTAACGCTCATAAAATTACGCTAAATTCTAAGTCTTTTTAAAATTTAAATTAGTTACAAATTAGATAAAAATAAAAAAATTTAACATTAAAAAATATAGAATTTAAAATACAAATTTTAGATTTTTAAAAGCTAAATTTTTAATCCAAATTCTTTATGCTCAAAATAAATCAATATTAGTGGAATCACAAGTAATTTTGTGAGTGAAACGAGCAAAATTACAATTAAATTACGGAAAACTGCCGTTAAAAATCCATCAAGCTACGAAGCGTTAGCAAAGCAGGTTATTGATTTTAGGCAGTTTTTCCCTATAGAGCGTAGTCAGTGATGAGAAGTGGTTTAAGGGGAAGGCAAGGTTTAACTTCGCAAGTTAAGTCTTCTTCCCTTCTCCTTGAAAGAATTTAAATTTAAAGAAATATTTTTATTATAAAAAATCTTAAAAAATAAAACAAAAAAAATAAAAAGAGAAAAGAATTTAATTTAGGAATTTACTTTGGTTTTGGATTTAAAAAATTGAAATTCCTATTTCAAATTCTTTGGTTTTTTTCACTCTTGAGACTATTATTTATAACTAGCAAATGAATTGCTAGTTATAAATAATAATGAGAGTGAATAGGTAAAAAAAAGATAAAAGAAAATTAAAAATATAAAAAGTTTTTTGGGTCATAAGTAATGATTATTAAAATTAAAAGCTTTTTGGGTGGTAGGTAAAGATTATAAAAACATAAAAGCTTTAGGATAATAATCACTAAGAAAAATTATAAAAATTAAAAATATTAAAAACTTTTAGGTTTAAGGTAAAAAATAATAAGCTTTAAAAAACAATCTCTAAATAAAAATACAAAAACTC
>NZ_JACGAU010000041.1:0-7304 GCF_020137595.1 Campylobacter sp. RM12640 | reverse complement strand
GAAAAAGAATTTGAGTTAAGTTTGAAAAAGAATTTGAGTTAAGTTTGAAAAAGAATTTGAGTTAAGTTTGAAAAAGAATTTGAGTTAAGTTTGAAAAAGAATTTGAGTTAAGTTTGAAAAAGAATTTGAGTTAAGTTTGAAAAAGAATTTGAGTTAAGTTTGAAAAAGAATTTATAGAATTTAGAATTAATTCTAAATTCTATTAGCTAAGCTTATTGCTTAGCTCTTTGTTTTTCCCAATCTTCCCAACTATGTGGAGTTGTGTCCTTTAAATCATATAAAGTTTGTGCTAAATCTTTATGCCCTACATGTTTATGACAATCGGTGCATTTCATCTCATCAGCACTACCTTTAAAGCTTAGATAAGTAAGATGGATTGGTAATGTGCTTTCATTGTCTTTTATGAAAGCATTTTCGTGGCATTTTAGACAAGAGCTATCAAAAGTATAATTTTTTCTAGCGTGTTCTCTATTTGCTAGCCAATCTTTTTTAGTGGGGTCTTTTGTTAAAGTTGTAAAGCCTTCTGCTATTCCGTTTTTAGCTTTAGTCAATAAGTATTTTGCCAAATTATCGTGTGGTAAATGACAATCAGCACAATTAACTACCACTCCTTTAGGATTTTTAGCCCCGTGTATATCATCATTAACATTTGTGATTGCTATAGGTCCATCCCAAGAATGGCAACTTCCACAAAACGGATATTTGCCTGTTACATGAACAATTTTTTCTCCTAAGAATACTAAAACAAGAGTTATGATTACTATCATACAAGTAAAAGCTATTTTATTTTTCATGTATTCTCCTTTATTTTACTTTTAAATTTTTTAAGATTTCTTGGCTATGGCATCTAGCACACATATTAACAGATGGCTTATGAGTTTTATGACAATTATCGCAGTCTAATTTATCATAATGTGGGCTTTGATGAACATTGTTATTATGTCCGTAACCTGCAGTATATTCTGCTAGTTTTGAATAATCCCCGTGGCATTTTATACAACTATTTAGCATAGCTGATGAATAATCTTTCGCTTGTGCTTCTAGGTGGCAATCATTACACTTAAGATTTAATTTTTTATGAATTCCTTTAACTTCATAGGCTTTTTCACTAAAATCTACATTTACTTTTCCTAACGAATCCTTTAATACATTTTCATTTGCAAATAAAAAACAGGCAAATAAACATATAATAGTAATAAATCTCATTGCTAACCCCTTAATAAATTATAATTTTTTGCTAGAGTATTTCCAGCTCTTTTTCCATAAACTAAGCAATCTAAAACCGCATTAGAACCCAATCTATTATATCCGTGTCTTCCGCCAGTAATTTCTCCACACGCATACAAACCTTGAATTAATTGCATATCATTATCATATACTTCACAATCTTTATTAGTTTTTACTCCACCCATACAATGATGAACTTTTGGTCCTGGTCTTGCAGCAAAAAATGGAGCTTGTTCTATTTTTATATACTTTCCTTTGTAATCTGAAAAATTGCGATTAAATTCTGGGTCTTTATAATCTTTATCTTTTGAAGCAAGTTCAACATATTCGTTGTATCTTTTTAACTGCTCTAAGAAAGGCTCTTTATTGATATTATAATGAGCTATTAATTCATCCATTGTTTCAAATTGTTTTACAGCACCAACTAATAAGCCCCTATTTAAATCTTCTATATCAACCGTTTTAGTGCCATTTATATCCATAATTAAAACAGGTGGATTTAAACCTTTTTCATTCATAGCTAATATTGCATCGCTACCTTGTTTTCTATCCGTAATTTCATTTACAAATCTTTTTCCTGTTTTAGGATTTACCATCATTCCATAAGCATAAGCCCTAGTAATCCATCTATAAGCAAATCCAAAACCGCCTTCATCTTGACTTGTTACGTGCATACTTTGAATATATTGCATATCTATGAATTTAACATTATCATTTATTAGTTTTTGTGCTGTGTAGCCAGTAGCTCCTAAATGATTTGTGGTTAATACATCATCTCTTAAACTAGAGTCAAATATTTGTCTAAATTTTAAATCAGCTCCCCAACCACCAGTAGCTAAGATAATACCACCAAAGGTTCTATAATATTTAGTAATTCCACTTTCATTGTTTTTTTCTTCATATCCACGCTCAAAGTTAAATTGATATTTTTCTCTTACTTTAATTCCAACAACTTTATGATTTTTATCATATAAAATATCATCCATTATAACTCTTGTTAAAATCTTACCGCCTCTATTAAGAATTTGTTCTTGTAATGGTCTTGTGATATAACTACCTGCACCTGCTGAATGAGAGCGTGGAACGCTATGACCACCACTTCTGCTAACCCACTTAAAATTAACTCCATTATCTATAAGCCAATCAAGAGTTTTTACTCCATCATTTATCATAATATTTACTAATTCTAAATCATTTAAATTCTTACCACTTTTTAATGTATCTTGTATGTGTAGATTAATATCATCAACTATTCCATCTCTAGCTTGTAATTTTGAGCCAGCAACAGCCATTGAACCACCTGAATAAGCCGAGTTGCCACCTAAATAAGGCATTTTATCAATCATAACAACATTTTTAATACCATTATCCAAAAGACTTAGCATAGCTGCACTTCCTGCAAAACCACTTCCAATTACTATTGCATCATAATATTCATCCCATTTTATATTATCAATATCTATACTATTAGATAAAGCAATATTAGGCATCAAAATAGAGCCATATACTAAGCCAGAAAACTTTAAAAAGTCTCTTCTATCTTTAGTTTTCATAAAACCTCCTAATTAAAAAATAAGTTTAATAATAATTTTATTTTAAAATAAAATATACTTAGTAAATAATAAAAATTTTTTAATAATATTTTTAGTTTAATAATTATTATGAAGTAATAATAAGGATTTTTGATAAGTGATATTAATTTATTCTTATATTTATAAATTAATATAATTAAGGTTTTTGTAAAAAGAATTTGGTTAATGATTAACAATAATTTCAAATGGTAAAATTATGTCGCAAATCAAATTAAGGAGATAATTATGTCAGTAGCAGTAGTTTTCGGAAGTGCTATGGGAAATACAGAAGGCGCAGCAGAAAAAATTGCAGAAGCACTAGGTGCTGAATTATTAAATATCGCTGATGTTGATGCTGATAAACTAAATGGTTTTGATAAATTAGTTTGCGGAACTTCAACTTGGGGTAGTGGTGACTTACAAGATGATTGGGATTCATTTGATTTTAGTGGTCTAAAATTAGCTGGTAAAACAGTAGCTGTATTTGGTATGGGAGATAGCTCAAGCTATTCTGATACTTTCTGCGGCGGTATGGGTAAATTAGCTGCGGCATTAAAAGAAGCTGGTGCAAATTTAGTTGGAGCAGTTTCAACTGATGGTTATGATTTTGAAGATTCAGAAGCAGTAGTTGATGGTAAATTCGTTGGTCTTGCATTAGATAATGACAATCAAGAAGATTTAACAGACGAAAGAATTGCAAACTGGGTAGCACAAATTAAAGCTAACTTCTAATCACGAAATAGCAAGTTTTTTACTTGCTATTTTAAGGATACTTATGAAAAAGTTTTTATTATTATTTTTAGTATTTTCAATTAATTTTTTATCTGCTGATTTAATTAAAGTAGCTATGAAAAATCAACCAAATAATATAAATCCAATTTATAATCCAAATGATGATTTAGTAAATTTATTATATTTAGGTTTGTTTTATAAAAATAATAATAAAGAATTAATTCCTGCACTAGCTAATTCATACAAAATAAGTAATGATAAATTAAGATACGAATTTGAATTAAAAAAAGGTCTTCATTTTATAAAAAATAATATAGATTTTGGAGAATTTACTTCAGAAGATGTAAAAACTACTTATGAAATAATTATAAATCACTTTTTTAATTCAAATTATAGTAGATTTTATAATAATATTTCTCAAATAAATATAATTGATAAATATAAAGTTGAATTTGTATTGAAGTATCCAGATAATGATTTTTTAAATTCTTTAACGCTAGGGATTATGTCAAAAAATGCTCTTATTAAATATGGTTTAAGTTGGTTTAATAGTGATGCTATTGGTCTTGGTACTTATAATTTAAAGCAATTTAACAATGAACAAATAGTTTTAGTGAAAAATCCTAATGCTATTTTTAAAGCACTTAATGATGGGGTAGTTTTTAAGTTTTATCAAAATGAAGTTCAAATAAAAAATGCTTTAAATAATGACATAATTGATGTTGGCTTGATTAATTATAAAAATATAAAAAATATTGATGATGATTTAGTATATAAGACTTTAGAATCAGATCATGCTATAGCGTTACAATTAAATAATAAAGTAATTTATGATAGGAAATTAAGATATGCAATTTCTTTGATTATTTGTAACAAATCTATTTTAAATCAATTGCCAAATTTTAGTATCAATAAACATATTTTAAATCTAAATAATAATGGTTGTGATAGAGCAGAAGCTAGAAAAATTATAAATGAATTAGGATTTTATAAAGATAAAAAGAGTATAGAATTAAATATTAATAAAGAAAGCACAGCAAATTATTATAAAAAATTAGATTTACCTTTAAAATTAGAAATTTATGTAGATAAAAACAATAAAGACTACTTAAGTATAGCCGAAAATCTTGCTATGCAATTAAAAGATTTTGGAATATTAACAGATGTATTACAAACCAACAATGATGATAATGAAGCTAGTAAGATTGTAGATATTGAAGTATATGATAGTATTAATTTTGCAACTATTTTAAATACAAATAAGATTAATAAAACTCAAGCAAAAAATACCATAAATCAAGTGCAAGAGAATTATTACAAAGAGTTTCAAGAGCAGATTAAAATGAACCCTTCTTATGTATTTTTGGTAAATTACAATTATTTTTTAGCTTATAATAAAAAAATTAAAGGTATTGAAAATATGCCAATAGGATTTAATGGAAACGGATTATTTTCTCAAGTAATTAAGTGGTATAAATATGAATAATTTCATTATTAGCCTAAAAGATTTTTTTACATTTAGATTTTTAGCATTTTCTTTATTTCCATTAATTATAAGCTCAATTATATTTATTAGTTTATTAACACTTGCATTTAGTTATGTTGGTAGTTTAGATTTTAACGAAGAAGCTTTTAACTTTTTTTTAGGTGCGATGATACTACACGCCATACAAATATTTATTATGATAATTACTATTTCAGGTGGCGGTTTTTTAGCTTTATATTTATCTATATTTTTTGCTTTAGTTATTACTTCATTTTTAACTCCAATGATAGTTAGAGAAATCAATTTAAAGCATTATAATTACAATAAATTAGATGAAATAGGGTTAATTCAAATAACTTGGCTTTTATTTAAAATCGTATTGAAATTCTTATTCTTTTTATTTTTTGTGCTTTTATTTCACATAATTCCTATATTAAATTTCATAGCATCATTTTTAATGTTTTGCTTAATGTTTTATTTATTTTTTAATTTTTTAATTTACGATGTGGCTAGTTGTGTTTTAAATAAAAATGATTTTTTAAGTTTTAAACCTTTTAAATTTAAATATATTTTTTGCGTATTTTTATTTTATTTGGCTTCAAATATTCCTTATGTTGGGTTTTTTCTACCTGTATTTTTTGTAATATTTCTAGCTCATTTATTATTTCAAAATGAATTAAGATTAAAACAGCCTTTAAATTGATTAAAAATAACTTTTATATTTTGATTTTTTTGTAGTATTTAATTTTATTTTTAAGGAGATTATTATGGTTTTAAACAATGAAATTATTTGTAATGTATGTAGTCTAAAAGCTAGCGAAGACGAGCACGCAGTATTTATTAGAGCTCATAAAAACAATAAGCCAGTAGATATTTGCACAAGTTGTATTCCGAGCGTAATTCACGGCTCTGGAATGGTTGTAAAAAGTGATGAAGAAATCATTAAAGATTTAGATTGATTTTAGGAATTTCATTTGAAATTCCTATGGTAATTGTATGTTATTTAGCATTTTAGAATTTTTACATAATTACTATGGCTTAATAATAACTATTTTTTACTTCATATTACTTGGTATATTCGTTTTATTTATAAAAAAGGCAGAAAAATTTATAAATGACAAAAATAAAGAAATTCAAACATTAAAAATAGATAAAGAAGATTACGAAGATACAAAAACTGATAAAAATATTTTGCTATACAAGAATTATAAATATGAAGAAGAATTATTAAAACTCAAAGATGAGTTAAAACGATTACAGACTTTAACAACTTCAGATATTAATAAAATAGCCATTGAAAAAGCACAAGAATTGATATTAGAAAAAGAAAAAGATTATGAAGAAAAATTAAAAGAATTAAATAGATATTATAAGCTAGAAAAAGATAAACTAATTCAGTCTTATGAATTAAAAATAAGTGAAGAAAAAAACGCACAAAATAAAATCAAATTAGAAAATATCAAAAAAGGCAAAAATTACGAATATCAAATAAAAATATACTATGAAAATATAGGTTATAAGGTTTTTCCAAATGGTTTTGTAAATGGTAAAAACGACAAAGGCATAGATTTAATAGCGTATAAAAATAGTGAAATAAGGCTAATTCAATGCAAGTGCTACACAAATCCACCAAAACAATATCTGCTTAGAAAATTTATAGGAGATTGTGAAGTTTTTATTAGAAACAATCTATCATTATGTGATAATAAAATAATTTATAAAGATTTTATAACAAGCTGTAATGATAAAGATTACGGAGTAGTGTGCTATTTAAGAGAATATCCAAATGAAATAAATTATCAAATCATTAACTATATAAATTAAAGCATTAAGACAATAAATAATAGATTAATAATTTTTTGTTTGCTATAATTAATCTTATTTTCAAAGGTAGGATATGAATGAGTTTTTAATATATCTAACATATTTTTTAGATAATTTACATGATTTAGCTAGTGGAATTATTAGTATTTTAATTCCTATACCATATGCAAGTTTTATTACTTACCCTATTGTTTTTACTCTTACTTTATTTATAGGATTAAAGCTCTATCCTAGATTTATAATAGCTTTATATATTTTATTTTTATATTTGGTTATAAGAATTGGGCTTATTGATAGAGATGCCGGTGGGTGGTTTGTAGTTTTACAACTATTGCTACCAATTGTATTTTCACTATTAATTTGGTGGTTTTATAAGTTAATAATGAAACAAAATCAAAAATTTATTAAAGTTACCTTTTATTTTTTCTCATTTTTAATGATTGCTTTTCACGGAATATTATTAA
>NZ_JACGAU010000040.1:0-7984 GCF_020137595.1 Campylobacter sp. RM12640 | reverse complement strand
CTATTTTAAAATATGCAAATAATTTAAACTCACTCTAGTTTTTCTACTTTATATTTTTTGCTTAATCGTATTTGTTTTGTATTATTATGTTATATCGTTACTTTCTAGCATTATTGTGATAGAATTAGGTTTGCAATTACAATATATTTATTTGGTAATGGGATATATTTTAGGTTTCAAACCAAGTTGTGATAGAATTAGGTTTGCAATTTAATGAGCTTATAAGCTTAATTGATTTGCTTGAGTTTCAAACCATGTTGTGATAGAATTAGGTTTGCAATATCAAAAATCCTTATTTGTTCTATGGGGTTTTTTAGTTTCAAACCGTGTTGTGGTAGAATTAGGTTTGTAATTACTTGAAATAAAATTAAAAATAATTAATAAAGAGCTGTTTCAAACCATGTTGTGATAGAATTAAGTTTGCAATTGATACTATAAAAGTTTTTTGCGATGGTGTTTTGCTGTTTCAAACCGTGTTGTGATAGAATTAGGTTTGCAATGGACTTTGCAATATTTAAAGTTTCATAGGATTAAAAAGTTTCAAACCGTGTTGTGATAGAATTAGGTTTGCAATTATGCCCTTGTCTGCTTGCAAGTATGGGTAAAGGGTTTCAAACCGTGTTGTGATAGAATTAGGTTTGCAATTTGTAAAATCATAGTAGATAAAAAAACTTGACCAGTGTTTCAAACCGTGTTGTGATAGAATTAGGTTTGCAATTGGAAGGTGGGCGAATTTATCACTAAAAATGGTGTAAGTTTCAAACCGTGTTGTGATAGAATTAGGTTTGCAATCCCAAATGACAAATAAGGATAAAAAAACTTTTTTTTAGTTTCAAACCGTGTTGTGATAGAATTAGGTTTGCAATTACATATAATACAAAATGGCATTTTTATTCAGCGTGGTTTCAAACCGTGTTGTGATAGAATTAGGTTTGCAATTTGCGTAAGTATTGCGATTGGCGCTATGGTTTCTATAGTTTCAAACCGTGTTGTGATAGAATTAGGTTTGCAATATAATATCTGGATAAATAGCTTTTAATGTAGCTAAGTTTCAAACCGTGTTGTGATAGAATTAGGTTTGCAATAGCAAGGAAAACTTGCTTATATATCAAGTATTTGAGAGTTTTTAAAAAGTAGTGATTTTTCCACTTTTAAAATTCTTTCAAATTTTAGCACTTTAGTGGAAAAATTAAACCTGTGTTTAGTTTGTATCACTAAAATTAAAAAGCAAATCTAATTCTATCACAACGAGCGTTTGAAATCATTATTGCGGTTAAAGTTAGCAAAAATCCTAGCTCTGCATAGCACCTAGGATCCGCAACTTATTCTCTATCATCACAATAGTTAAAAAATTCACATTGATTACAAGCATTAAGACTAGCGCTACTATTTGGAAAAACTCCATTATCTAAAAGATTTTTCATATCTTTTACAACTCTTTTAAGCCTAGCAAAATCATTCGGAAAAACATTAAAAACCTTATGTTTTAGATGATTTGATGAACATAAAATCACTCTTTTGCAAGGCTTAGCATAAGTTTTACTAGCCATTTTTGCGTATGCTAGTAGTTGCATTTTCGCCCCGTTACTAAGATTTAGATTATCGCTTTGTTTAAACTCAAGCACCACCACCTCATCAACCCCAACAAAGAGCATATCACAAACCCCGCACAATTCTTCATCTTCTAAATATTGATTTTTATAGGCTTTATATTCGCTTAGCCCAAGTTTAGCAAATGTGCGACTTTTGAAAAGCTCATCTTGCTTTTTATGAAAATCATTGCCAAAATCTACATGCTTAGGATACTTTGGTGTAATATCGCAAAAATTATAAAAATAAAATATCCTAGGACAAAACACAAACTGCCTAATCAAACTCGCCTTCAAAAGTTCCATGAAATTCCTATTTCAAATTATTTAAAATTCTCATTGTTTTGGTTGAAATATACACAAATTACTAAATACTATCAAAACTAAGTTGCTCTAAATCAGCCTTTTTATAACCGTGCGTATAGTCTAAATCTATCTCACACCTACACAAAAACGCCTTATCTCCATCACCACAAAACTTTTTAAAAAGCTCTTTTACCACCTTTATCTCACTTTTGCTAAGCTCTCCATAAAAGACTGATTTTTGGATATTTAAAAGCCCTAAGTCTTTTAACTCTTCAAAAAGTTTTGTTCGTGATTTGTTATCTTCTATATCGTAGCTTACAATATACACGCTCACCACCTAAACACATAAGAATGATAATTATTCGCACCGCACAAAAACCCACTAAGCTTATAAACTTGTCTTTGTATGATGCTTTCAAGACTTAGTTTAGAGTGATTATATGGCAACTTTTTAGCAAGTGAGCTAAAAATCTCATTTGAAATTAGCTTTTTACACTCATTAAAATCGCCCTTTAGCTGATGCCTTAGCTTGATAATATTTCTATCAACTAAAAAACTTCTATACTCCTCCATAATGTCCAAAACTAACGATGGCTTAGCACTTCTTAAGCTATGAAGCACTCCAAAATATGGGTTTAACCCTGCGTTTATCACGCTTTTATAAATTATGTTTAAAAGTATTGCGTAGCCGTAATTTAGGGCTTTATTTACATTATCATCTGCAAATCTGCCCGTACGATTTACAAACTCATCTCCTAAAAGCCTTGTTTGTCTAAGATAGTCAAAATAAACTTTTGCCGCACTTCCTTCAATGCCAAAAATGCTATCTTTTGTCATTTTATAAGTTTTTAGCTCGTTAATAAATATTTTTAATTGCTCGGTGGTTTTTTGTTTTAGCAAATCATCTTGCAAATACCTTGAAAAGTATAAAATCGTGGAGCGTTGGTTTTTGATTTTACCTATGATTAGCTCTTTTGCTAGGGCTAGGTCTTTGCCGTTTTGTTCGCTTAAAATCTGATGTTTTATCACATTTACGCTTTTATGCTCGTGTAAAGTGTGTAAAGCTAAATGAGATTTAAAATCATTAAAGAATATCTTAACCCCACGCACTCTACAAGCATAGGCTAAGTCACTACTTAGCCCTACACCACGAGATTTTATGCTTATAGTTTTTAGGTTTTTAAGTGGATATTCTTTGATTAACTCTCCATCTTTTTTAACTACTAATCTAGCCGATTTTAGCCCCAAATACACCCCGTAAGAATTCACTACGAGATGTTTTAGCATATATTATCTTTCATAATTTGTCTATTTGCTTTTGAGGTTTGATTTGTTGTGTATTTTAGCCCTAAAACTTCAAAATTATCACAAATTATACTAGCTTTATAATCCCTTGGCTTACCTAAAAACTCAACTAATTCAATATTTAAACACTCATCACAAAACTTCACCCATTTATCATTTTTATCATTTAATGCACTTTTAAAAATATCTAAATCATATCCTAATTTTGCCTTGTTAAAATGCACTTGCACCGTATGTCTAGCAGCTTCACTAACTATAAAATCAAGCTTTGAGATTTTTTCTGGTAAGTTATTTTTAATGCTTATTTTATAGATTTCTTTAGCATTTTCGCTAAGGTTTAAAATATCTAAAATATCAACTATTTTAAGTGGTAAAACATTCTTGCTATGATATTTTATACCTACTATTTTTTCATTATCAAAATAATTTTTTGTAGCTATGTTTTCATTTGCTAAACCTTCATAACCTGTATTTCTACGCACCACAAAACTAGCTGCACTAGCTACACTTAGCGAGTATGTAACACGGCGTTTGTTTCTAGCTCTTTTTATATCTTTTTGATTGCCTGTGTAGAAATTATTTATATAAAGCTTATGGATTTTTTCTACTTCATTTTTAGTTTTTACTTCATTTTTTACTAGGATTTCATAGAACTTTTCTATATTTGCACCATTATCTTTAGGCTTGATTAACTCGCCACTTTTAGCATCAAAAAATATATCTAAAACATCTTTTCTAACACTTGATACCAAAAACTTATCTAAAAATTTAATTTTTTCTAGTGTTTTTATATCTTTTGCCTCAAAACTTGCAAAGATTAAATCAAAAACTTTTTTGGTGTCTATATGAAATCTTACCGATTTAAGTTTTTTAACTTCCATTAATAAATCAAATTCTTTTAAAATATTTAAATGCTTATCACTTAAATATTTAGCATTTTCATATCTAAGTGAGTAAATCGTATCTTTAAATAATTGCTTTCTTGAAATTTTATCTTGACTTAATTCTAAGTACTTTTGGCTTTGTATATTTTTTATCTCACTTTCTTTTAGATAAATCTCACTGAATTTAAACTTTGGTTCAAACTTCACATTCTCATTTATAGATACCACCTTTTTATCATTAATAGCACTAGCTATATAAAATACAACACTAGCATCTATACAATGGCTATGGCTTGATTGAATTTTTTCTTTTGCTATTTCTGGTAAATCAAGACTTAGCTCACGCCTAATAGCACTTGTTAGCTTACTATCAATAAAATTTACATTAATATCTAAATCTTTATTCTTTGTTAGAGCTTTTTGAACTATTAGTTTAGCAAGGCGTTTTTGAGTGCCGTTTGTTGTGGTTTTTAATTTATCTTGTTCTAATAATTCCAATGCTTTAGCATAAAAGTTTTCTTTAGGCATAAAAAGTGCATGTCTAAAGGCAATTTGCTCATGATATTTTAGATTTTTATAATTTGTATATTTATCGGTATCAATACCTTTTAAAGTATTATTTATAAAGATTTTTAACTCATTTTCGTTTGCTACACCACACTTTTTGTATATATCATTTTTATATTCTTCTTTTAAATCAGTAAAATAAATATACCCATCACTTTTTCTAAGATTTTCGTATGATTTTACGGGAATTAAATTCGCTTCTGAGTTATACTTACATTTACTTCTTGGCAAGATATGATCATACTCAGCATTTTTGAGATTTAAAGACTCCCCACTATAAGGGCATATTACAAAATGCTCTTTAGGCTTTCTTTTTACTTTAGTTTTTGTAAGCTCTTTTGCTGCTGTTTCAAAAGCAAAGGCATTTTGCTCTATATTTATACTTAATTCTTTAGTATTACTTAAATCCAAATCTTTTATAATCTCATAAGCAAGTCTATCAATATACATTTCAACCCTACCATTTATAAGCCTTGCACTATCCGAGCCAAATACCGAACACATAGCTTTTTCACCACTTGTTCTTAGTAAAGTTTGCAATGAGTGTTCCTTGCAAAGTTTATTAAAACCCTTAGTATCATCTAAGATTATATTTGCACTCTGAAGCAGCTGATTTATCATAGTTTTTAGCTTGTCGCTTTTAGCTACATTTTTAAATATTTCTTGGCTAGTTATTAATTCATAGGCTTTTTTATATTGCTCTAAAATCTTTTTTAATTCCTTATCATTTGTAGCCTTGTTATCTAATAAAGCCTTTTCGTCTTCTAAAGCTTTGTAAAAGGCGTTTTGATAAGATTTAGCCATTTCGCTAAGATTAGTTAAAAAACCATTTAAGGTAGTATTACCCTTAACTTTATTTTCTTTTTTATTTATAAATTCCATAAAAATATTGACATCATTTTCACTAAATCCATCAGGCTTAGCCCATAAAATACTAAGATGAGTATGTTTAAGGTTATTTTTATAAGGAGTATGACACCCACAAGGCTTTAAAAGTTTATTTGATAATACACCTTTTTTAGCCAGCAGCAATTCATCATAATATTTATTTGCAAAGTCTTGTAAGGCATCAAAATCACTATCATTTAAACATATCGTATCTTTAAAATATTTTGCATATTTATCAAAACTTCTAGGATAAAGTTTAATATCTTCTAAATACCCCTTAGATATATCTAAAAATCTTTGAAAAACCACTTTTAACTCATTTTCATCTAATTCATCGTATTCTTTTATAACGCCGTTCTCGTCTATAGTAAGGCTTGAAAAATTAGGATTTTCTAAAATATGTTTTAGGCAAGTTTTTAGCTTATTACCAAGCTTGTCTTTTAAGACTAATACATTACAAGTTTGTGGGTTTTTATTATTCATTCTCTCATAAGGTGGAATGCTTATTATTGGGTCATTTTTACATAGATATTCATAGCTTGAATTTTTTAGGTTTTCTAACATTGTGCGTTTGTTTTCTAACTCTTTTTCGCCTTGAAAGGTAAGAAATTTTATATTTCTTATGCTTTGTTTTCTTAATTTTTCATCATCAAAAACATCATCAAATTTGTTATTAAAATACCTTCTTAAAACCCTTGTTTGATAATTTGATATATTACCAATAATATTTGCAAACTCATCAGCATTTATTTTTAGTTTTAAAATTACACTTCCAAATTCCACACTTTTGCAAAGTTCTTTTATGTCTTTTATATATTTTTCTCTGTGTTTGTTATTTTTAAGCATTTCATTTCTAAGAGCTTCAAACATATCTGTAATAGCATTTCTATCACTTGCTTTTATATTATAAACAAATTTATCGTTATCATATTTTTGCATTATTAGGCTAGTTTGCTTAGCTAAAAACTCACAGAATTCATCAGTATCATACTCGTTTGCAAAATTTGAAAGCCTTAATTCATAGTCATTTTTGTTAATGCAGTTTTTAAACTCATAGCTATCAATTTCGTTTAATATTTCTAAACTCTCATCGCTAATGTCATTTTCAAATTCTATATTTATATAATTAAACCCACGATTTTTAAGTAGTCCATATATTAGCTCAAGTTCGCTTTGGCTTAAATCTTTGATTTTGATTTTATTTAACAATTCATCTAAAAGCCTTCTAGCAAATTTTGACCTTTTTATACCTCTTTTTTGGTGTCTTTTGGAAGTTCTATCTTTTTTCAAAAAATTTATAAAAGATGGGTCAAAAATATAGTTCATAGCCGTTTTATATACAATCTTTCCATCTTTTGTATGTGTTATAAATACTCCATTATTTTTTGCTCCCATATCTATGCCAATATAAGTTTTCATTCTTGTTCCTTTAAATTCATTTGTGTGAGTATATATAAAATATTATAATTTATAAATGTTATGGAATAAATAATAAAATATCGGAATTATAAAATAATTATCCGATATTTTTCTACTCTTATTAGTGATTTTAAAATCAAAAGTTTTAAAACTAACATTTACCTATACATAAAATATCATAAGTTGAATTAATTTTACTGAAGGGTTATCGGGGTGGCTAACCAGTTGCCCGATATTTTACTAACTTTAAAATGATTTCAAACTCTAATATATTGTGATAGAATTAGATTTGCTTTTTAATTCTAGTGATACAAACTAAACACAGGTTTAATTTTTCCACTAAAGTGCTAAAATTTGAAAGAATTTTAAAAGTGGAAAAATCACTACTTTTTAAAAACTCTCAAATACTTGATATATAAGCAAGTTTTCCTTGCTATTGCAAACCTAATTCTATCACAACACGGTTTTAAACTAAAAATTTCCTTTCTTTTTTTTTAATCCCTTTCTTATTGCAAACCTAATTCTATCACAACACGGTTTGAAACTAAGTTTATTATCTTCCAAGAATTTTGAATACTCATATTGCAAACCTAATTCTATCACAACACGGTTTGAAACTAGTTGCAATTAATTTTAAATCACTTAGTATTTTTTATTGCAAACCTAATTCTATCACAACACGGTTTGAAACTTAAAAACAAAAATAAAAAACTTATCGTATTTTTTTATTATAAGCCCAATTCTAATAAAATTTAAATAGAAAAATAAAAACCTATTATTACCAAAATTTTTATTAATGCTTTTTTGCAAGACCTGCTTTTATATCTAAATTATTAAGCTTATTTATGCTTTTTGTTAGCTTGTCCATCTTATCGGTGCTTAGCTTTGCAATTTTGCCAAGTTTTTCTAATCTTTCTTGCTGTGTTTTTAGCTTATCAAATCCACCTAAGGCTAACTTTAGCCCTAAGCCAAACTGCATATCCATTAAGCTCTCCTTAATATTGTTTATTTATAATGCCCCTGCGA
>NZ_JACGAU010000039.1:0-9819 GCF_020137595.1 Campylobacter sp. RM12640 | reverse complement strand
AAACTGCTAGATATTTTTATAGAAAAAGAGTTGATGGTAATTCTACGCTTGATAAAAAATTAAAAGATAAAAGATATTTTTTAGATGTTTCATCTCGTGGATACTTAGCTTTACTTGAATATACACAAAATGAGTTAGGGTATATCCCTAATTTTATACAGCAAACTATTATTTATGATGTTTGTTGGATGGTAAAAGATATTGTATTAAAGCCTTTAAAAGTAATTAAATTAAAAGAATATAATGAATTTATGAGCACTTTTAAGAAGATTTTTTCTTTCATTGATGAAAATAGTTTAAATAATTCTATTTTAAGTGGGTTTTTAAAAATAGGTATTTTAAATAAATTTAAAGATTTACAAAGTGACACTTGTGAATGTGAGCTAGAAAAATACACCAATGAGTACTTGATTTTAAGTTATTACTATATAAAAGATAGCGATAATTTTAAAGTTTTTATTAATAATCAAGAATGCAAAGTTGATTTTGTAAAGATTAAACAAATTAATTTTTTTAAAGATGCATTTGTTTATAAAAAAATAATTTATATTAAAAATGATTTTAAAATCAAAAATATTGAAGTTTTTTTAAATGGTAAAAAACTTAAAATAAAAGATAAGAGTTTTTAT
The DNA here is from genome assembly GCF_020137595.1 of Campylobacter sp. RM12640. Taxonomy (NCBI): domain Bacteria; kingdom Pseudomonadati; phylum Campylobacterota; class Epsilonproteobacteria; order Campylobacterales; family Campylobacteraceae; genus Campylobacter; species Campylobacter sp. RM12640. The sequence goes on along the minus strand of NZ_JACGAU010000039.1, from coordinate 9,190 downwards.
AAAATCAAACAGCTGTTTTATAAAAGATTTATTTCTACAAATATTACAAATGAAGGTTTTGAATTTTATAAATTTTTAAATGGTGATACAACCTTAAATATCAATGAAAATATTTATAAAAGTATTAAAGAAAGATTGTTTTGCAAAGATAATGAATTATGGCTTTTTGCTGATAGAAAATATAAAGCAAATGATAATGCAGAGTATTTTTATGAGTATGTCAAAAACAATCATCCTAAGCAAAAAATCGCTTTTGTTATAGATAAAAAATCAAATGATTTTAAAAGACTTAAAAATAAAGGTTTTAATGTAGTTTCAAGTTCTGGATTTTGCTTTAAATTAACACTTTTCAGAGCTAAAAAAATCATAAGCTCTCATACTGATACTTACTTACTAAAAGGGCTTGGAAAACATACTTTATTTAATAAAGATTATATATTTTTACAACACGGAGTAACTAAGGATAATATATCAAATTGGCTTAATTCTAAAGATATTTCGCTAATAATTACAAGCACAACTGATGAATATAATTCTATTGTTAGTGATTATTCTGATTATAAGCTAAGTTCAAAAGAAGTTGTACTTACAGGAATGCCTAGGTTTGAAAAGCTTATTGAAAAAAGTAGGGTGATAAATCAAGAAAAAATGATTTTGATATTTCCTACATGGAGAGAGTATCTTGCAAGTGAGATTGATAAAAAAACATATAAAAGAAAGAAAAATGATAATTTTTATAATAGTTTATATTATAAAAACTATAAAGAACTTTTAGTTAGTAAAGAATTAGAATATATGTATAAAAATAGTGGATATAAAGTAGTTTTTATACCACACTTTGCAATGCTTGAGTATTTAGATGATTTTAAATTATCTTCTTACATAGAAGTTATAAATATGCAAGATATTGATATACAAGAATATTTGTGCAAAGCCAGTGTTTTAATCACGGATTATTCATCAATCGCTTTTGATTTTGCATTACTTAAAAAGAAAATTATATATTTTCAATTTGACGAAGAAGAGCAGTATAACCATATTTATAATAAAGGCTATTTCGATTATTATAAGCATGGTTTTGGAAAAGTTTGTATAGATTTGGTAAATTTATATTATGTTAAAAATAATTAAAATTTACGCTTGTAAAGGCAAATACTAATTTTAATATTGTTTCGTTTTCTATATTATAATAATTTTTTAATAAATTTCTTAGCTCTTCATTAGTGTATTTATAGGAGTTAATTTCAAAATAAATTTCTATTCTATCTCCTTTTTTACATTGTAGTTTTATATATTTTTGTTTATCATGCCAAGTAGAAAAATTACCATAGCTTATATTGTTGATTATGACATTTGTATAGTTTGTCCAAAATGGTAATGTTTTTTTATTTTTATCTCTTTTACAGATACCACAAAAATTTAGTGTAATTTCTGTATCCAACTGTGAAACAAAACTAATATGAATTTTTTTTTCTGCAGTGTTTGTATTGACAATACAAACTCCGTATCCATTATCAAAACGATACCAGCTAGGGTAATCTAATAATAATTTTGAATTACATTTAATATCAAATGGCTCAAAATTATTTATCATATGTATATCAAGACGAAAAGTTTGTAAATCCTTAAGAATTGTTTCTACAGTTGCTATACTTTCATTTTTTATGTTATATTCTTTTTGTAATACATTTTGATTATATTCTTCTAATACTGTTTTTGCAAAAACAGTATCTGGTAAAATGATATTTAGATTATTTTTTAAATTTATATTTTCATTATATTTTTCTTTAATATCGTCATTATTAAATTCAATAAGCTTATTAGATACCAAAATACCTATTAAATTAACAAATTCGTGTTTTTTAGCGTTTTGTGTGCAATGGTTTGCATAATTTGCTTTTTCATTTATTTTTTCTTGTTTTTCAAAACATATATAACTACTTTTATCTATTTTAAAACTAGTTAATATACTAGAAAAATAATTGAGAAAAAAAGAAGTTAATATCAATTTTTTTTCTTGGTTTTCTATTTTAATTAGAGACATATTTGTTATAGATTTTGTCCAATTATCTATTTTATCATCATAATTCCAAGAATGAAAACCTAAGAGATATTTATTTGTAAACGGGCTAATATTAAAATTTAAAGTATTATCAGAAAGCACTATAGCATTTTCATTATACATAGAATTTTTGATATTTGTTTTTGTTATTATATTGGTATATTTTTCACAAGCAATATATTCTAGACCAAAATCTTCTATTGTTTTGTTAAATTTTTGAGATTTTATATTTACATAATTATTGATTATATTTTTGCCTATTTCATACATTATTGAAAGCAATGGATGTATTGGATCGGGTTTTTTTAGAAAATTTAATAGATTTTGCTCGGTAAAATATCCGTGCATATCAATAGCGTTTATGTTGTAATAATTAGAATAATATTTGTGAATATTATATACATATTGATGATTTCTATTGTTTTCATTAAATAATGAATATGCTATAAATAAAACTACCACCTTAGTTTTGAGCTTAGCAAGTTCGTTATATAAGTAATGAATATTTCTTTCAACAATTTTAATGTCTGCATCTTTATGCATAATTTCATTATCCAGATCGTTAAAAAATGAATCAACAATTAATAAATCACAGGCATTAATTTGTTCTTTATGACGTAATACTTCATAAATTCTATGAATACTGCTAGTTCCACCAAGCGAATAATTGATAAATTCATTTGATATATCAATATTTTCATTAAGTTTTTTTAAAGCATCGCTAATCCCTGTTTGCAATCCCCCTAATTTTATAGAATTACTTCCTCCTATAAGACATACTTTCATATATTTTCCTTATTTAAGTATTTGTATAAATAATAATTTAAATCTTCAGGAGTTCCAATGCCGTGCATTTGTTCTTTGTTTATTTTAAAAATACCGATTCTTTTGCCTTCTTGGATTAGATAATTATAAGTTGGTGCTGTATAAAATTCGTTATTTACTCTATCATTTGCATTTATCATATTTATAGTAGCAGTTTTAAAATATTTGCTTTTTTTAAAATAATAAATCCCAACACTTGCATGTGTGCTAATTGGCTCTTTTTCACGAACCTTTAAGACTAATCCATTTTCTATTTCTACAAACGACCATTTTGGATTTTTCTCTAAATCTTCAAATGTTAAAATTGAACCATCAAGATTGCGTTTATTAGCATCATTAATAAAACTAGCAAGATCAAAATCAACAATTTGATCAGAGTTGGCAATTAATAGCTCATCGTTGTCTTTCAATAAATCAGCAGCCTCTAAAACTGTGCAAGCAGTACCTTCGGTAAGCCCATCGACTAACACAAATTTGACATTAAAATCTTTTTTGATTTTTTCTAATGTGTTTTTAAATTTATCTGCGTGTTTTTTTTGTAAAATAACAATATATTTTGCTTTAGAAATTGCTAGATTTTTAATAACCCTAACAATCATTTCTTCGCCAGCTACATCAATAAATGGTTTTGGGTTTTCATATCCAACTTTACTAAATCTTGAACCAAGTCCTGCAGCAGGTATTACTATATTTAACATTTTGCTTCTCCTAAATATTTATCATTATTAGCGCCTGGAAGTTTTACAACAACAGTGCAAGTATCGCTTAATGCATAAAAATCATTTGCATTATTTGGTGAAATAACTATAATTTCACCAGCTTTATAAATCTCATCATTCATTTTTACTTCTCCGTTTACAATAGCAGTAATTTCAGTGGCAATTTTATGATAATGCTTTTGCTCGTAATCACCTTTTTTGTAGTATTTAATACCAACTTCTACATCATTAGTTTTAAATAAACTTGGTTCAAAATTTCCAACAAACCATCCGCGAATAAAATCTTTTAGCTCATACTTTTGCATTTTTTTTGCCTTTTAAATTCTTCTATTTTTTCAATGCTATAAAATGTGAAATATTCATTTTTTTTTAATGTGTGGTTTTTAATTTTTTTATTCATCAAAACAAGTTCATTGAGTGCAAGTGAGACGAAAAATTGATTGTTATGCGATGCATCTTTTTTAATCATTTCAAAAGAAGCCTTGCAAAAATCACGAAAATATTTAAAATAATAAAATCCAGCAATTGCATTTTTGCTAAGTGGGATTTTTTCACTAGTACAAACAACTAATTCATCTTCTATTTTTGCATAAGAATATCTTGGGTGAATGTTGAGAAAGGTTATAATTCCAGCATCGAAATTTCTAAATTCTTTAATAATTTCATTTAAATTAGCGTTAATTATTTGGTCATAATTTACAATTATTACTTCTTCATCTTCATCAATTTCATCAATTGCCATAAGACAAGAACATGCCATTCCGCTAGTTCTTCCATTTAGTTTAATAATTTTTGCACTTGGTAGCATTATACTAATTGCATTGCTTAAATATATTTTTGCATCATCACTCGAATCTATAATAAAAATAAATCTAGCATCATTTATTGTGCTTATATTTTTTACACATTTATAAAGCATTGTTTCATTATCAATTTCAAAAAAAGGTTTAGCGTAATTTGTGTTCGAGTAATTTAAATCAACGTTTGCAAGTGGAATTAAAATATTAATCATTTGCTTTTCCTTTTTTCAAAAAGATTTATGTGTTTTTTTATATTTTCATAATTTACATCACTTGGAGTGTCTATAATCATCACATTAGCTCCACTTGCTTTAGCTGCTTTTATTCCATTTTCATTATCTTCGCAAATCATGCATTCGTGCGGTTTTAAGTTTAATTTTTGCATTGCTAATAAATACATTTGTGGGTCTGGCTTGGCTTTTGTTACGTCTTCATTGCTAATTTTAAAATCTAAATAGTTCTCAAGTGCAGCTTTTTGCATCATCACATCTACGGTATTTTTTATAGAATTTGAACAAACTGCCATCTTGTAGCCTTCATTTTTTAGCTTGCTAAGTGCGTATTCATGAATAAAATTTGGCTTGCAAGATGAATGCACTATTTGCATAGTATAAATTTGTTTCAAATCATTTAAAAAATCAAAAAGTTTTGGGCTAAGTCCTTTTGTTAGATTTAGCATTTGAAGTTTCTTTTTGGTCGGCAAACCATCATAAGTACTTAAATGTTCGTATAAATTTATATTTATTCCAAAGTGTGCTAAAGCCTTATTAAGTGCTTCATAATGCCACTCTTTTGCATCTATAAGCACTCCATCCATATCAAAAAAAATTGCTTTAATCATTATTGCCTCCATTGAAAAATTCTTGTGCTCTTTGCGGATAATCTGTACATAAAAATAAGTTATTTGGTTTGTTTAGTGCAAGGTCAATTTTTTTGTATTCTTCCCAGAATTCTGGCTCTTTATGTGTGTGAAGTTCGCTTGATACTATACAAACTGATTTACCATTACCAAGGTGATTTTTAATCAAATCATGATTAATAAAATGAGTGTGAAATTCATCAAGCCAAACGCCTTTTGCTTTATCATAAAAGCTTGGAATTTTTTCATATTCGCTTTGTCTTGTGAATACATTTAAACCCAAATTAATATAGCTTAATGCATCAGGTACACTCATATCAAATACAAAATAATTATCTATTTGATATTTTTCTAAAAGATTTTTAAGTGAATTTGCTAAGCCATCAGATTTGATATTTAGGGCTAAAATTTGATTTGTATTCTCTAAAATACTTTCCAATAAAATAGAATTGATTTGTGGAACATCATGTGAAATTACTAAATCAAAATAATCATTTTGAGTGGTGATATTTAGTTTTGCTAGGTCTCTTATATCTGTCTCTACACCAAAATTATTTTTAAATGCCGATAAAATAGCATTTAATGAATTTTTTTCACTTTCTACTTTCCAAATACCTCTATGAGCAATTATCTTCACTGTAGTTCCCTCCAAATATCAAAATCATGATATAATTTATAATCAATAGGAATAAGTTGAATGTTTTTATCAAAGTTAATTGGGGTTTCAAAATATTCATTAATAGTGTGGCAGCTATGAAAAAATATTAGGTCGCCTTCATTAACATATCTAGGATCTGCTACTGGCATTCTTTTAAATATATTGGATGCCGTAAAGATGCAATTATCATCAAGTACTATTTTCAAATTATTTTTATATAAATTGAAATATTTATCAATATTTAATTCATTCTTAAACATTAAATCAGTTCTTGTAAATAATATACAATCGTATATAAAGTTGTTTTTTATCGAATATGATTTTACCATTTCAACTAGCTTTTTTCTAGACATAGTCTGCCCGTGTATACCTTCTGGTAGGCAATCAATTTGTATTGATATTGGATTATAAAATTTTTCTAATTGTACAATAACATTTTCATTAACACTTATATTGTTTAGCTCTTTTAAATAACCCCTACCTTGATGCCAAGAGTTAGAATCTGAATTTAATTTATCCCAAGTATGTATAAAAATATCTACATTATATCCATTTTTCTTACTAGGTTCTAAAATATATTTATTAAAACTTTGATAAGTTTGCACATAAGTTCTTAAGTGGCCAAAAAAGCAAATAGCTAGTCTCTTTTTATTGGAAATTTTTTTCATTATTTCATATATAGCAATAGTATTAATATCTAAATGTTTTTTTAAAAAAAGTAATTCTTCAATAGAATAGCTGTGTGCCCTAGCTTTTACATTAATCGATATTGGAGTATTTTTTATTACACTAATTTGTAGTTCAAATGGTTTTTCATGACTTATAGGTGTTAATTTAGTTATTTTTTCTTCTTCATCTATTTTAATGGAATAAAAATCACTAATAGTATTAAAATTATTAATTTGTATAGGATTTAATTTTATTTTAACAACACAATCACCATTTGTTGAAAAAATAATATTTACATTGTTCTTAAAAGAGATATTTGATTTTAAATCATTTTGATTGTTAAAAGTGAAACTATTTTGATTTAAAATATCGTTATCATGTTTTAAACTATTAATGTTAAGTTTTACGTTAGAGGAAGTTAATAAAGTAATTTGGTTTTGGTTGTTTCTTAATAAGTCTATTATACTTTCAACCCTAATATCCTTAAATACTTCTATTGATTTTAGACTCGTAATTTGTGTTTGGTCAAAATAGATTTCAATATATCTTGCTTTAAAATTATTTGCTAAGTTGATATATAGACTATAACCATCATCACAATATGAATATAAATAATTTGGAATTATATCCCAGTTTTTATTGTCTATTGAAAATTTTAGTATTACATTTTTAGAATCATCAAAATCATAATTATATATAGTTTTTATTATAATATGATGTATAATATAATCTTTTTTTAAATCAATAACCTGTTTGTTATTCTTTATTGTAAAATTACCACAGCTTTTAAACATTTAAATCCTTCATTTGGTTATAAATTATTTATAATTTCTTTATAAATTCTTTCGCAATTTTTACCATCTCTTATAGTAAAAGTATTATTAATTCGTTTTTGATATTTCTCTTCTATTAGACAGTTATTTTTAAGTAATTTTTCAATAGAATTAAATAATTCCTCTTTATTATTGACCACTTCGCCAAAACCATCATATTCATATTTAAAATATCCTTCTGTGCCAATGTGATTATTGAAAAATTCTTCTTTATCAAATTGATAATAAATAACAGGCTTGTTTAAATATGCAAAATCAAATGCTATTGAAGAGTAATCGGTTACCATAACACTAGCTTTACAAATAAGTTCTTGGTAATTAATATTTTCTAATTTAATAATTTTTACAAAATTAGGTATGTTAAAATCATCAATATAAGGAATGATATTGAAATGTGGAATAAAATAGATTTCGTAATTAAAATTATTACAAAGCTTTTCAAGTTCTTTTGAATTTAAAAAATCATTATATGCTTTAAAATAAAGGCTATTTTTAAATTTTGGATTATAATTTCTTAGACCTGTTGCAGATGTTTTAACATCTCCCATAATGTATTTTCTCCATGTGGGAGTTAATAAAATTATTTTTTCTTTTTCCAGCTCCTTTGAAAGCTTGATTAGATTATCGTATCTAGCAAATCCTGTTAGTTTTACTTCTTTATTACTAAATTTAAATTCTGTATTTGATATGTAATTAAATTCAGGGATTGTAGAAGTTGTAAATAGATCAATTTGCTTTGAGTTGAGCCAATTAGATATGTTGTTTTGGGTTACTCCATGTTGTAAAAATACAAATTTTTTATATTTTAAACTATTTTTACCTAACATATTACTTATATATGGATCTATGTGAGAGCTAATGATAATACTTGCTTTTGAATATATAAATTTACAGTATAAGCTATTGAAATCTATTAAATTAAAGCCATCTTTTTTTAATCTATCCCAGTCACAAGAAGTTTTTGATAGTGCAAAATAAATTCTTTGTTCGTGATGATGGCTTTGAACATATCTATAAAAATGCTCAGCATTGTCATCGGCCTTTGTGTCTCTATCTATAAAAAACCAAATATTGCTTTCAATATTTAAGTTTTTAAAATATTTTTCTTGTTCTGTATAAATATCATTATAAGATAGTATATTAGATTTTTTACCATTAAAATTGATTTTGCATCTATCGTTGTTTATATAAATTTCAATATCTTTAAAATTTTCAAGTGATATCCAAAACCATTTTTCTATTATAAAGGTTTTATTGAAAAATTTATATTCTTTTGTTCTTATATTTTTTAAATTATTTTTTTCTTTAATATATATTACATCATCGGTATTTTTGCAAAAAACCCTAAATTGTATTTCCTCGTTTATATAGTCTACTTTTTCTACATATGCAAAGTGTATATATGGTGTAGTATCTTTAAAACAATTAATAATTCCAATTTGATGAAAGAACCAAGCTCCACCAATTCCGTAAAAATTCATAATTACATCATTGCTTATATATTTAAAGTTCTCTTTTAATTGTTTTATAAATATTTCTTTTTCTTGTTTTGTTAATATATGATTTGCTCTATTATCAAGAACAGTAATAATCATCCAATATAGATGATATAACGATACATATTCTATAAATTTAACATTTTTATGTTTCATCAATAAAGATAAAGTTCCACTAACTATGGTTGTTAAATAGTAATCTTTATTTAAACTATTATTCATTGTAGAATTACCATCAACTCTTTTTCTATAAAAATATCTAGCATTTT
>NZ_JACGAU010000038.1:0-10557 GCF_020137595.1 Campylobacter sp. RM12640 | reverse complement strand
GTGGATTGTAGTTACGCAAAATCATATGTACAGCTTAAACTTCCAGAGCATCCTGATTTTGATAGAATTTATGATTCTTTTGCTAGGTTATTTGTTGATAATTATTATCTTGATTTAGGTAATTATTCTAGCAGTGGTAGTTGTTCTAATGATGTTTATCAAAATTATTTAAATAAATTAAAAGGAGAATTAAATGAAAACAAGTTATAATGAATTGTTAAAATATGCAGTTTTATCGGATATAGTTTATGATGATTAAAAAATGATAATAATAAAATATATTTAAATTTATTAAAATCCTAATTCAAATTCCATTAATTTTTTAAAGAATTTGAACTAGGAATAAAGATTTAAAATAAAGCTTCTTCCATTTCGCTAGGCTTATTTAAATTTAGTATTTTTAGCACGCTAGCAGCAATATTTGCTAATGAGCCATCTTTTAAATTACTATCTTTATGATAATTATAAAGCCAGCAACCAACATCATAAGTTGTATGATTGGTTAAAATATTGCCATTTAAATCTTTCATATCTTCGCAGTTTCCGTGATCTGAAGTTAGTAGCATAGCATAATTATTTTCTTTACAAGCTTTAATGATTTTGCCTAAGCATTCATCAACACACTCAACCGCTTTAATACAAGCTTCATAATTTCCTGTATGACCTACCATATCGCCATTTGCAAAATTAACTACGATAAAATCAAAACCATCATTCATAGCCTTAATTACTTCATCACAAACTAAATAAGCACTCATTTGCGGTAATTCATCATAGCTTTTTACTTTTGGGCTTGGGATTAATACACGCTTTTCATTAAGAAATTCTTTCTCTACCCCGCCATTAAAGAAAAAGCTAACATGGGCATATTTTTCTGTTTCTGCTGTGTGAAATTGCCTTAAATTATTTTTGCTTAAGACTTCAGCTAAGGTGTTTTTAATATCAATTTTTGGAAAAATCACGCCTAAGTCAAGTTTTTCATCATATTCACACATACACAAAACTTGATTTTTACTTAAACGATTTTTCAGCTCACTTGCAATTTGCCTTGCTCTATCGCTTCTATAATTAATGATAATAACTCCATCATCTTTACCAATGCCATCAAAACCAAGATTAAGTGGCTTAAAAAACTCATCATAAATTTTATTCTCATAATTATCGTTTATGTATTGTTCTAAATCACTTTTATTTGCTTTACTAAAAAGCATATTTATATATTCATTTGTTCTATCTAAGTTATTATCCCTATCCATAGCATAAAATCTACCTGAAATACTGCTTGGAGTTATAAAACTTGGATTATTTTTTATAAAATCTTTAAAAGAATTTGGTTTAACATCTCTTCCATCACTTATTAAGTGCATAAAAATATTATTATTAACGCTTGCAATTTTAGCAATTTCGTTAAAGTGAATATAACTTGAATGCACTCCACCATCGCTATATAAACCTATTATATGAATATTTTTATATTTTTTCAAAAAGTCTTTTAAAATACTAATATTTTCTAAGCTTTTATCCTTAATAGCGTTATCAATTCTAACTAGGTTTTGATAAATAACCCTACCACTTCCAATACTCATATGTCCTACTTCACTATTTCCCATTTGACCATCTGGAAGACCTACTGCATTGCCACTTGTTTTAAGTCTTGAAAATTTTGCATTTTGGTTTAAAAAATCATAATTTGGTTTTTTTGCGTGATAAAAAGAATTGTATTCTAATCTATCGTTTAATCCGATACCATCGGTAATTACTAATATACATTTTTGCATTTTTACTCCTTTAAGTATAATTTAAGAGTTGATAGTAAGTGGTTAAACTCTATTAAGCTTAACTAGCTAATATTACTCAAAAATTTTTATTATTATAGGATTAAAAGATGAAGAGTTATTACGACATATTAGGCGTTAAAAAAGACGCAAGTACTGACACAATAAAAAAAGCATATAGAAGTTTAGCTAGAAAATATCATCCTGATGTGAATAAAGACAAGGGTGCTGAAGAAAAATTTAAAGAAATTACCGAAGCTTACGAAGTGTTAAGCGATGAAGATAAAAGAAGAGCTTATGATAATCCTTCTTTTGGTGGATTTGATGGCTTTAATTTTAATTCAAGCGGTTTTAGTGGTGGATTTGAGGATATATTTTCTCATTTTGGTTTTGGAGCAGGGCAAAGTAGGTCTTATAATAAACCAGCTCAAGTTGAGTTAAAAATAAGCTTTTTAGAATCTGTTTTAGGAACTACTAGGAGCATTAATGTAAGGGGTGTTAGTTTTGATGTAGAGATTAAATCAGGCGTATTAAACAATCAAGAAATAACTATGCAAAAAGACAATCTAACATTAAAAGCAACTGTTAAAATAGAGCATTCAAAAGAGTATGAGCGTGATGGAGATGACTTGACAAAAGAACTTGAAATTCCTTTAAAAATAGCTTTATTTGGTGGTAAAGTTGAGTTTGATACTCCAAAAGAGCAAGGCTTAAAAGTAACTTTAAAAGAAAATGTAAAAAATGGTGGATTAATCCGTGTTAAAGGTAGGGGAATTTATAATTCATATTCTAAAAATCAAGGGGATTTATTCTTAAGAGCTAAGGTGGTTTTACCTGATATTAATACGCTTGATGATAAGTTGGTTAAAGCTTTAAAAGATTATTTATAAAAAGGAGGAAATATGCACTATGATGAACCGGTATTTTTAATTTCTGTAGTATCAAAGCAATTAAATATTCATCCACAAACTCTAAGACAATATGAAAGAGAAGGCTTGATTGAGCCTAATAGAACCTGTGGAAAGGTTAGAATGTATTCGCAAAGAGATGTAGATAGAATTAAATTAATCTTAAGATTTACAAGGGATTTGGGGGTAAATTTAGCTGGAGTTAGCATTATTTTAGAGCTTAAAAGCCAAATAGCAGATTATGAAGAAATGCTAAGTGGTTTAAAAGAAAAGCCTAAGAAAAACGCCTTAATTAAACAAAATCAAAAATACGATGTGATATTTTATGATGATAAAGGTAGTAGCTAATGCAAGAGTTCTTAGAAATATTTTTAATTACAAGTGCTATTGCGATTATTTTAAATGTAGTGCTTAAAAAATTTAGCATACCAACAATTATTGGTTATATTGCAACTGGCTTTATTATTGAAGAAGTATTTTTTGTAACCACTTCAGAACAATTAAGCCACATTGCAGAATTTGGAATAGTATTTTTAATGTTTACCATAGGACTTGAGTTCTCTATCAAACACCTTTTAACTATGAAAACCGATGTTTTTATAAATGGTGCTTTGCAGATGGGAATATGTGGGATTGTATTTGCAGTAATTTTGCACCACGCATTTAATATAGCTGATGATATTGCTTTAATTATTGGCTTTACAATTTCACTTTCATCAACTGCAATAGTCTTAAAAATACTAAATGAAAATCAAGACATAAATCAGCGATATGGAAGAAAAGCTTTAGGAATATTATTATTTCAAGATATTGCAGTAATTCCACTATTATTGATGATTGATATTTTCAATCAAGACGGAGTTGCAATTAGCACTTTAGTTGTTAAGACTTTAATATCAGCTTTTATTGTGCTTTTATTATTATTTTTAATTGGAAAATATATTTATAGCAGGGTGCTTTATTTTGTATTAAAAACAAATTCTCAAGAAATATTCATAGCAACGATACTTTTCACTGTCGTTGGTGCTTCGTTTTTAGCTTCATTTTTTGGGTTTTCATATTCACTTGGTGCATTTATTGCAGGAATGATGATAGCAGAAACTGAATTTAAACACCAAATAGAAGCTGACTTAATCCCGTTTAGAGATTTGTTATTAGGATTTTTCTTCATAACCGTTGGGCTTCAAATTAATATAAATATTATCATTCAGTATTGGTATATAATAATTGCACTTACAATTGGTATTATGCTAATTAAGACTTTATGTATATTTTTATTATTAAGTCTTGGAAGTACTAAAAGTGATTCGTTAAAAACTGCATTAAGCGTTAGTCAAATTGGAGAATTTGCTTTAGCAATATTTACTTTATTGGTTGCAAATAAAATGCTAGATACAAATACAGCTCAAATGCTTACTTTATCAGTAATTTTAAGTATGGTTTTATCTCCTTTTATTTTAAAAAATATAAAATCTCTTGCAAGTATTACTAATGATGAGATAATTACCGTAGCTCCTAAGATTGAATCAATGAGCGGACATTTTGTAATATTTGGATATGGCTCACTTGGTCAAGAAGTTGTGCTAAGATTAAAAACTCAAGGCATTCCTTATATCGTGCTAGAAAATGATATGAGTTTAGTTGAGCTTGGACAAAGTAGGGGAGAAAATGTTTTTTATGCTAGTGCAGAGCAAAATACAAGTTTTGATAACGCTAGTATTAAAACAAGTGCAGCAGTAATCGTTACTATTTCAAACGAACAAGTCTTAGAAGTAGTTAGTAAAAAAATACTTGATTATGACCCAAATGCTAATGTAATCATTAGAATAAATAAAGATGAATATAAAATATTTGAAGATTTAGGCGACAATATCAAAATGGTAAAAGAAGAAAAAGTGGTTGCAAGAACACTTTTACAAGAAGCATTAGTTTGCAGAATAAAACAACAATCTTAAAGGAAAAATATGAAAATAGCTACTAGAAAATCATTACTTGCTTTATGGCAAAGCGAATTTGTAAAGGCGAAATTACAAGAAATTGAGCCTAGTTTAAATATAGAATTATTAGAGCTTAGCACTAAAGGAGATGTTATTTTAGATACTCCTTTAGCAAAAATTGGTGGGAAGAATTTGTTTATTAAAGAATTAGAAAACGCAATGCACGATGGGCTTGCACAAATTAGCGTTCATTCTTTAAAAGATGTTGGGGCAAGTTTGGCGTATGATTTTAAACTTGCTAGTATTTGCAAAAGAGAAACTCCTAATGATGTTGTGGTTTTTCGTGGAAATGTAAAATCATTAAATGAACTAAAACAAGGTGCAAAAATCGGCACAACAAGTCTTCGCCGTCAAATGCAATTAAGATTAATTAGAGATGATTTTTCTATTCATTCATTAAGGGGAAATCTACAAACTAGACTTAAAAAATTAAAAGATGGCGAATTTGATGCGATAGTTTTAGCTTATGCAGGACTTAAGAGATTAAATCTTTTAGATGAGTTAAATTATGAGATTTTAGATACAAAAATTATGATACCTTCAGCAGGTCAAGGTGCTGTTGCGATTGAGAGTATTAATGATGAAAAGGTGTTAAATCTTGTATCTAAATTAAATTGCCCTAAAACAGCATTATTATGCAAAATTGAGCGTGATTTTACTGCTACTTTAAATGGTGGTTGTGGTGCTCCAATAGGAATTAATGCAGCTTTTATTGATGATGAGATTATTTGCGTAAATGCGATTATTGGCTTAATTGATGCTAGTAAAATTATAAAAATGCAAAGAAAGATTAATCAAGCAAATGCAAGTGATTTTGGGGTAGTTTTAGCAAAAGAATTTATAAAACACGGAGCTTTAGAAATTCTAGCTGAAAATGAAGAATTATTAAAAGAAATGCTATGAAAAATTATATAGAAAAATTAAAAAAAGAAAATCTTTTAAAGATTATAAATACACCTTTAGATGTTGAGTTAGAAATCGCTCATTTAGCTTATTTAGAAGCTAAAAAGAGTGATTCAAAAGTTTTGTTATTTACAAATCCAAAAAAAGGCAATATAAATTATGATATGCCAATTATTATGAATGTTTTTGCAAATAGCAAAGCACTTAATTTGGTTTTAGGTAAAAATCCTGATGAGATTGCAGATGAGATTGAGAGCTTATTAAAGCTACACATTCCACCTACATTTGGTGCTAAATTAAACCTTGCAAATAAATTATTTTCTTTAAAAAATATAGCTCCAAAAAGAGAAATAAACAAAAACGCACCTTGTAAGCAAAAAACATATTCTCTAAATCAAATTCCAATCCTTAAAACTTGGGAAAAAGACGCAGGTGCATTCATTACAATGGGGCAGGTTTATACTCAAAGTCTTGATGGTAAGCAAAATAATTTAGGAATGTATCGTTTGCAAGTATTAGATGAAGGGCATTTGATAATGCACTTTCAACTTCATAAAGATGCTAATAATTTCTTTTACGAATATAAAGCCGCAAATAAAAAAATGCCAATAGCTATTGCAATAGGCGATGACCCACTTCATATATTTTGCGCTCAAGCACCATTGCCTAAAGGTATATTTGAATTAATGCTTTATGGATTTATTAAAAAACAAGGAGCAAAATTAGTTAAATGTGATACTAATGATTTGTATGTTCCAAATAATAGTGATTTTGTAATAGAAGGCGAAATTGATGTAAATCATTTTGCTATTGAAGGTCCATTTGGCGATCATACTGGATTTTATACTCCGCAAGGTAATTTTCCTGTTATGAAAATTACAAAAATTACAGGCAAAAATGAACCAATTTATAATGCAACCGTAGTTGGTAAACCTCCACTTGAAGATAAATGGATGGGGTATGGAACAGAGAGAATATTTTTACCATTACTTAAGACAACTTGCCCTGATTTGATTGATTATTGTATGCCTGAAAATGGTGTTTTTCATAATCTAATCTTAGCTAAAGTAAAAAGCAATTATGATGGCTTAGCATTAGCTAATATGCACGCATTTTGGGGAGTAGGGCAGATGAGTTTTGTAAAAAATGCTATTTTTGTAGATGAGAATGCACCTAGTCTGAATGATTACCCTAAAATTACAGAATATATTTTAAATAATTTCTCTCCTAAAAAATTATTATTAAGCTATGGATTATGCGATGAACTAGATCATTCTAGCACTAAATTAGGTATGGGTGGTAAGTTAGGACTTGACGCTACTTCAAAATCTACTTATAAAGCTCATACTTTTAAAGTAGAAAAACAAGAAATGGATAAAACAAGTTTTAAACCAAATCTTAAAAATTTATTAGATGATTTAAAAGAATTTGGTTTATACGAATACAACATTTTCTATCCAGAAGCAAAAACACAAATTACTTGTATAAGCTTAGATAGAAAGCATAATTTAGACACTATTTATAATGCTTGCAAAAATAACTTAGGTGGGATTGTTGTTTTATTTGACAAAGGAGTTAATTTAAATAATCCTTATATGTTAATTTGGAGAGCGTTTAATAATTACGACCCTAGCACTGATATTAAAATAGATGATAATGGGATTTTGGTTGCAGCGTATTCAAAAGGCGAAATAGATGGCTATTTAAGCGAATGGCCTAGCACAACTGATTGCAATAAAGATGTAATAAATAAATTAATAGATTTAAAATTATTAGAAAATGATGAAAAATTTTTCAAAAGCTATGAAGTTTTTTAAACTTTAGCCGATTTAGAAAAAAGCTTATTAAAAGGAGATAGTAATGGAGATTTTTAAAGCAGCGAGTTCTCAATATGATACTCAACTAAAAGCAAGTGCAGAAACAACTAAAATGCGCCCAGTTGAACAAACTCATATTGAAACAAATTCAGGTAAGCAAAAAAATGAAGAAATAAACAAGGAAATAACAAAAGAAAAGCTTGATGAATCTATTAAAAAATTAAATGAAAATATGGAAGAATTACAAACTGATGTAAGATTTGGTTATAACGATAAAATCAATCAAATGTATGTAGATGTAATCGCTACAAAATCAGGTCAAATTATTCGTAAAATTCCAAATGAAGAAGTAATTAAGCTTAGTGAAAGTATGAAAGAAGCAATAGGAATTATTTTTGATAAAAAAAGTTAATTGCTTTAAAGAATTTAAAAGGAGTTAAATATGGGAACAGGTTTAGGATTAATAGCAGGAGCTAATAAATTTCAATTTAAAGAAAAATATGACGCTTTAAAAGCAAACGAGCAAAAATCTTTATTAGCAATACCTAATAAAAAACTATCTGATACACAAGCAAAGCAAAAGGATTTAACAGATTTAACAACACTTTTAGGCAGTTTTAAAGGTGATATATCTTCTTTAGTAGAAGGAGAAGCATTTTCTAAAAGTAAAGTAGATGCTACAGGTGAGAGTGCTAGTATGACTACTACTAAGGGTGTTAAAGTAAGTGATTTTGATATTAATGTTAAGCAACTTGCTACAAAAGATGCTTATCAGACTAATTCTTTTTCTAGCGAAACTTATGGCATATTTAACGATGTTGGTATTATTAAAAGTGATGGTCAAAAAGAAATGCTAAAAGAAGCAGAGTTTAAAATCACTGTAAATAAACAAACATTTACTATTAAGGTAAATTCAGGAGATTCTTTACAAACTTTAAATGACAAAATTCTATCAGCTACAAATGAAAACAATAAAAAATTAAGCGATTTTGTAAGCACTAAGGTTTTAGATACAGGTCATGATAATTATAGGCTTATGATTACAAGTAAAGAAGCAGGAGTTGATAATGAAATAGTATTTGGAAGTGCTTTTAAACTTGACGACCCTAATGCAGCAGAGTTTTCAAAAGCAGTTCTTAAAAAGCTTGGTTTATTAGACGCTGCAAATGCTAGTGCCGCTAAAACAGAGCTTAAAAAAGCTAACGAGCAATTAGATGCATCTAAAGTTATTTTAGGTGGTAGTGGATACTTAGAAAATATTCAAAAAAAAGTTTCTGAATTAGCTCAAGAAAAAGAATTAAAATATAAAGCTTATACAAGTGATTCTAATGATCCTAATAATATTGTTGAAACTGAAGTATCTTTTAAAATCAATAAAGATACAGATTTATCTAAGTTAAGTAATAGTGAAAGAAAAGCAGTTTTTGCTGAATTTAAAGATAATCAAGAAGTAGAAAAACAAACAAAAAACTGGGTTGAATATATTAAAAATACCGGAGAAGAATTAAATATTTCATACAAAGATAACTCTAATCAAATGAAAGCAGTTAGTATAAATAAAGCTACTGATTTTGATAAATTAACAGAAGAACAAAAGAAAGGAATTCAAGAATTTTTTGAAACTTCTAGGGAAAATTATTTTATAAATGAATTAGATGTAAAAGCTGCTCAAACTAAATATGATGGAATTGATGCAAAATCAAACCATGTTCAAACAGCGCAAGATGCTAAGTTTATTTATGAAGGTATTGAGATTAGCAGAAGCACAAATACCATTGATGATTTAATAATTGGAGCAAAAATTTCTCTTAAAAAAGAAGGTATTACCAACTTTAAAGTAAGCGATGATTTAGATTCTTTAACAGAGCATTTAACTACTTTTACAACGAATTATAATTCTATAGTTAATTCTCTTGCTACCTCAACAGGTTTTGATAAAGAGAAAAAAACAGCAGGAAGTTTGCAAGGAATTAGCGAAGTAAGTAAGCTAAAAACAATGTTATCATCAATGATTACTAAGACTGATTCAAATGGAATTAGTTTATCTGGTATGGGGTTTGAGCTTAATGAAAAAGGAATTTTAACTTTTAAAAAATCAAAATTTGAAGAAGCTTATAAGAAAAATAGCGAAGGAATTAAAAATTTCTTACAAGGTAGCGTAAAATACCAAGAATTAAGCACTACAAGTAAGACAATTAGTCAAAAAGTAGCTTTAGCCGAAGGGGATTTAAAGATAAATGGTAAGGAAATTACCTTTAAAAAAGAATTCCTAGATAAGTTAAATGAAAAAGATAGCAAAGTAACTCAAGAAGAGTATATAAATAAATTAATTGAAGCTATTAATGATGCGAAAATAGATGGTGTAACGGCTAAATTAGGTAAAGAAAATAATATTATTATTACAAGTGATGGAAAAAATGCACTTGAAATAGGTGGTTCTAGCGAGAAGTTATTACAACTTGGTTTAGAAGAAAAAACAATAAGAACTATTAAAACAGAGCAAACAGGAGTGTTTAGAACATTTAAAGATACTTTAGATAGTATGGTAGGCACTGATGGAACTCTTACTAAATATAATAAAAATTTAGAAGATGATGTTAAGAAGCTAAATGAAGAAATCAAAAAAACCAATGAAGAAATTGAGAAAAGATATGAGATTTTAGCTACTAGACTAAGTATGTATGATGTTATTTTAAATAAGCTTGATAATCAAAGCCAAACGATTACAGCTTTAACAAATGCAGCATTTGCTAATAAATAAGGAATATAAATGGTAAGTAATGCTTATGCGAGTTATTCTCATAACAATATTTCAATTGAGAGTAATGAGAAAATGATTGAGCTTTTATACGAGGGCATACTTAGATTTTGCTCTCGTGCCAAAAAAGCCATAGAAAAAAACGATATAGAAGCCAAATGTAAAAATATTAAAAAAGCCACAGCAATTTTTGTTGAGCTATTAAACTATTTAGACTTTAGTCAAGGCGATGTTAGTTATTATTTACAAGGGCTTTATTCTCATCAAATTAGCACACTTAGTAAGGTAATAATTGATAGTGACACTGCTAAATTAGATGAAGTTATGAAAGTTGCTAATGGTTTGCTTGAAGCTTGGCGTGAAGTAAATCAAATGGAACTTTAAAATCAATAAGTTTTG
>NZ_JACGAU010000037.1:0-10630 GCF_020137595.1 Campylobacter sp. RM12640 | reverse complement strand
AGGTGGTATTGGTAGCGTTGGCGGAGCTGTTCTTGGTGGGCTTATAATTGGATTTTGCGAAGTTTTAATAGTAGCTTTTGTGCCTGATTTAGCAGGGTTTAAAGATGGTTTTGCATTTATATTCTTAGTATTTGTTTTATTATTTAAACCAACAGGAATTATGGGACAAGATTATGAAAGGAGTAGATTTTAATGAAAAATATATTTTCAATAATCATTTTAATCTTAGCAGTTTTAAGCATTTTTGCGGCTCAATATTGCTTGAGTGATTATGCTTTAAGAACTTTTATAAATATTAGTATTTTTATAATCTTGGCAGTATCTTATAATCTAATCAATGGTGTAACAGGGCAATTTAGCCTAGAGCCTAATGGTTTTGTTGCAGTTGGTGCTTATATTACGGCTTTATTATTGCTTGATATTGAAGCTAAGCAAGATCAATTTAGCTTATTAGACCCGCATCCATTTATTTTATCATTTCATACTGATAGCTTTTTTATAGCTTTATTAGCGGGTGGTTTTGGTGCTTTGGCTTTATCTTTAATCTTAAGCTTTGCAGTTTTTCGTGTAAGGGGAGATTATTTAGCTATCGTTACGCTTGGATTTGGAATAATTATTAAATTAATTGCACTTAATTTCGCAGCTTTTACAAACGGAGTGCAAGGGTTAAATGAAATTCCAAAACCGAATAATTTTTTATATATAGTTGGAATTATTACTATTATTAGCGTTGTTTTAATACTTAATATCATTTATTCAAAATACGGCAGAGCAATGAAGGCTGTAAGAGATGATGAAGATGCAGCTTTAGCTATGGGGATTAATACTTTTAGGATTAAGACTTTAGCTTTTGGGACTAGTGCTTTTTTAGAAGGTGTAGCAGGTGGGCTTTTAGCTTGCTATATCACAAGTGTTACGCCTGAACAATTTGACTTTTTATTTACATTCCAATTATTAATTATCATAGTTTTAGGCGGATTAGGAAGCACTACAGGAGCAATTATTGGAGCTATTTTAGTAATTGGTGGAAGTGAGTGGCTTAGATTTTTAGATGAACCTATGAATATTTTTGGTTATGAGACAAAAGGTTTGCCAGGACTTAGAATGCTTGTGTTTTCTATCATATTAATTTTAGTAATGCTATTTGCAAGGCGTGGGATTTTTGGCGATAAGGAGCTAAGCGATATTATTTTTAAAAGGTTTAAAAAATGATTTTAGAGCTTAAGAATATTGATAAGAATTTTGGTGGAGTAAAGGCTATAAATAATGCAAATCTTAGCGTTAAAAAAGGTGAAGTTTTTGGACTTATTGGACCTAATGGAGCAGGGAAAACTACTTTATTTAATATAATTTCAGGAGCTTATAAGCCAAGTTCGGGTGAGATTATTTTTGATAATAAAAACATTACAAATCTAAATCAATTAGAAATCACAAAATTAGGCATTGCAAGGACTTTTCAAAATATTAGATTATTTTCATCTATGAGTGTGCTTGAAAATGTTTTAATAGGACTAAATTGTAGTATTAATTACAATATTTTTGAAGCGTTTTTGCATATTGCAAGATATAAAAAGGCTGAAAAACAAGCAAGAGAAGAAGCGATAAAAATACTAAATACTCTTAAAATCTCTCATTTAGCTAATGCAAAATCAACCGAATTAAGTTATGGAGAGCAAAGAAAATTAGAAATAGCAAGAGCATTAGCACTAAAACCAAAATTATTATTACTTGATGAGCCTGTAGCAGGAATGAATGGGACTGAGAGCAATGAATTAGCAGATATTATAACTACTCTTAAAAAAGAGCTTAGCATAGTGTTGATTGAGCATGATATGAAGTTTGTAAATAGCTTATGTGATAGGGTTTTAGTGCTTGATTATGGTAAGAGTATTTTCTTAGGCTCACCAAAAGAAGCGGTTAATAATAATGAAGTAATTAAAGCATATTTAGGAGATTTTTAATGTTAAAGGTTAAAAACTTAAGCGTTCATTATGGTTTGATTAAAGCTGTTGATGATATTAGTTTTCATATAAACTCAGGAGAAATCGTAAGTATAGTAGGCAGTAACGGGGCTGGTAAAACTAGCACTTTAAATGCGATTTTGAATATTCCTAAGCGTAGTGGGGAGATTAATTTTTTAGGTTATGAAATAGAAAGGCATAAAACTCATACTCTAGTTCAAAAAGGAATTAGCCTTGTGCCAGAAGGAAGAAGAGTTTTTGCAAATCTTAGCATTGAAGATAATCTTAAAATGGGAGCGTTTTATAATGCTGATAATTACGAGCATTTAAAAGAGCAAATGTATAGATTGTTCCCACGCTTAAAGCAAAAAAACAATACCTTAGCAAGGAATTTAAGTGGTGGAGAAGCACAAATGTTAGCAATCTCAAGAGCTTTAATGGGAGAGCCAAAATTACTTATGTTAGATGAGCCAAGTCTAGGACTTGCACCTAAGATTGTAGGAGAAGTTTTTGAGATAATTAAGGTTTTAAAAAATGAAGGAATTACTATTTTATTAGTAGAGCAAAACGCCCAACAAGCATTAAAAATAAGTGATAGGGCTTATGTTTTAGAAAACGGCAAAATCGTTTTAGAAGGCAAAGGAATTGACCTTGCAAATGATGATAATATTCGCAAAAAATATTTAGGAATTTAAATATAAAATCGGAATTAATTTTTCGGTTTTATATTTTAATATGATTTATTTTAGCCTTGTTATAAATTAATATTTATATATGAGATTTTATGATGATTATTTTTTTAGTATAAATATATTTTTATTATTTAACTTAGGAATTTAATTCTACTTATGTTTTAGCATTATCAATAAATATCAAGATGATTTTAAGTAAGATTTTATATAATCACTTTTATCTAAAATGAAAGTGTGTGATGAAAAATAAGAATTTAATTTACCAACTAGAAGGAAAACCCCCGTTTTTTGTAGCACTTCCTTTGGGAATGCAGCATGTTCTTGCTATGTTTACAGGAAATTTAGCCCCCATTTTGATAATTATAGGGGTGTTAAATAGTACGAGTATTGTAATATCCACGCAAGAAAGTATCAGTTTAATCCAATCAGCTATGCTAGCTTCTGGCATAGTAACTCTTCTGCAACTTTATCCAATCAAATATAAAAATATCCAAATAGGTGCTAATCTTCCAATAGTTATGGGGACTACATTTGCTTTTGTGCCAACAGCTATAAGTGTTGCAAATACTTATGGTTTTAGTGCAATTTTAGCTTCTTCTCTTATAGGCAGTATAATTACTATATTTATTGGTTTTGCTTACAAATATATTACAAAGATTTTATCTGAATTAGTAATAGGTGTTGTATTAATTGCAATCGGCATTAATTTATTAGATGTAGGTGTTAATTATTGTGCGGGTGGTTTAGCTGCTAAAAAAATGGGAACTTATGGGGATATTATTAATTTATGTTTATCTTTTAGCACTTTTGCAATCATTATTGCTATTCAACGATTTGCAAAGGGTATCTTTAAAGTTTCAGCTATTTTAATAGGTCTTGTTGTGGGATATTTTTTAGCTTATATGGTAGGTAGAGTAGATACTAGTATTATTAGTGAAGCAAGTTGGTTTAGCTTGCCTATTCCAATTATTTTAATTAATGAATTTCATTTTGAACTAGCCCCTATTGTAAGTGCCATTATCGTTTATATAATCACAAGTTTAGAAACTATTGGAAATGTTAATGGAATTACCGTAGCAGCTTTTAATAGGTGTGCTAAAGAAAAAGAAATCAGTGGAGCTATTTTAGCAGATGGTGTTGGTTGTATGGTGGCTAGTTTGTTAAATGCTTTACCTAATACAGCTTATGGTCAAAATGCAGGAATAATAGCAATGACAAAAATTATAAATAAATATTGCATAGCTTTAGGTGCTTTTTTTATTATAGTATCAGCTTTTATTCCTAAATTAGGAGCTGTTTTTAGGACTATTCCAGATAGTGTTTTAGGGGGTGCAGTTATTATGATTTTTGCTATGATTTTGATAAATGGTATTAAGATTGTAGCTTATGCTGGATTTAGCAACAAAAATGTAATGATATTAGGTATTACTTTTGGTCTTGGGTATGGGTTTGGAGTCCATCCTGAAATTACTAGTAATTTGCCAGGTTATATAAGTTGGGTTTTTAAAGATAGCATAGTAGGAGTTTGTGTAATTTCTATGATAGCTTCTTTAATTTTTGCAAAAGATAAATAAGGGTGAGTATGAAAGAAGAATTTAAAACGATAGGTAAAAGTGAAACAAGATGGGATGCTTACGCTAAAGTTACAGGTAAAGCAATTTATACTGCTGATATTCCTACTAAGAAAAAGTTTTATGCAAGAATAGTAAGATCTAGCATAGCACATGGATATGTTAAAAGTTTTGATTTTAGCGAAGCTTTAAAGGTTGATGGGGTTATTAAAATTTTAACTTATAAAGATATGCCAAAAACTAAGTTTGCAACCGCAGGTCATCCATTTGGACTAGACCCAAAGACTAGAGATAGGTATGATAGAACCATTTTAACAGAGCATGTTAGATTGTTTGGAGATGAAATAGCAGCTGTTATTGCAACCACTGATTTAGCTGCAAAAATTGCTGTAAGTAAGGTAAAGGTTGAATATGATGAGCTTCCTTTTTATCTAACCCCACAAGAAGCAATGCAAGAAGGAGCTGCGAAAATTCATGAGGATTTAGATAGCAATATAATGGCTCATACTATTAGTAAAGTTGGAGATGTAGAATCGGCTTTAGCTAATAGTGATTATGTTTTTAGTGATACATTTAAAGTTCCTTTACAACAACATTGCCATATGGAAAATCAGATTGCTTATGCTTATAAAGACCAAGATAATCGTTATGTGGTAGTAAGTTCAACTCAAATTCCACATATTTTAAGAAGAATTTTAGGCGAAGTTTTTGAAAAACATTGGAGTTATTTTAGAGTAATAAAACCTTTTGTTGGTGGTGGTTTTGGTAATAAACAAGAAGTAACAATAGAGCCACTTTGCGTTGCTTTATCTATGGCTATGGGTGGAGAAATTGTTCAAATTGCACTTGATAGAGAAGAAAGTATCGCATATACAAGAACAAGACACGAAATGGAATATAAAGCAAAAATGGGTATTAGTAAAGATGGCTTTATAAATGCTTTAGATATAGAAGTATTATCAAATAAGGGAGCTTACGCATCTCATACTCATTCGGTTGGTATTAAAGGTGGTGGAGTTTTATTATCTTTATATAATATTCCTAACTTTAGATATGACATTAAAACCGTTCATACAAATATAGCAACAGCTGGGGCTATGAGAGGATATGGAGTTCCACAGGTTATGTTTTTTATAGAAAGTTTTATGGAAAATGTAGCTAGAAAAATGGGTTTTGATTCTATTAGTTTTAGAGAAAAAAATATAGTAGGAAATGATGTTTTAAATCCACTAAATCAAGTTATTCAAAAATCAGCTAAATTAAAAGAATGTATTGAGGTTGCTAAAGAGAAATTTAATTACTATGAAAAACAAAAAGCCTGTAAAGAATTTAAACACCCTTATAAAAAGCGTGGGGTAGGGCTTGCAACCTTTACTTATACAACAGGTGTTTATCCAAAGGGTCTAGAAACAGCAGCAGCTAGAGTAATACTAAATCAAGACGCACATATTAAACTAATGCTAGGCTCAACTGAAATCGGACAAGGTTCTGATACGGTTTTAGCTCAAATGGCAGCAGAAGTTTTAAGTATTCCTTATGATTGGGTTATAGTTGATGCGAATACTGATACAGATACAGCTCCATTTGATACAGGAGCTTATGCTTCAAGACAAAGCTATGTAACAGGGCTTGCAGTAAAAGAAGCTGCTTTAAAATTAAAAACAAAAATATTAAAAACAGCAGCGAGATTAAAAGATGTTGATTTTGCAAATCTTGATTTAGAAAATGCAAATATTGTTTTTAAGAATAAAGAAGTTTTAATGAGTTTGGCTGATTTTGCTTTACACACTACTTATGATTGGCAAAAGGCTAAAAGTTTATCGGCATTTGCAAGTGTAAATTGCCATACAAATTCTTATAGTTATGGTATTACTATGGCTATGGTTGAAGTTGATATGAATACAGGAAAAATAGAGATATTAGATATTTTAAATGTTCATGATGCTGGTAAGGTATTAAATCCACTTTTAGCAAGTTCTCAAGTAGAAGGCGGAATGGGAATGGCAATTCCTTATGCTTTATTAGAAGAATTAAAATATGACAAAAAAACAGGTAAGATTTTAAACAATAATCTTTTAGATTATAAAGTTCCAACTGCACTTGATGTTCCTGATTTAGATGTTAGTTTTGTTGATAATTATGACCCTTATGGTCCATTTGGTAATAAGTCTTTAGGTGAACCTCCTATGTGTTCTCCTGCACCTGCTATTAGAAATGCAGTGCTTGATGCTACAAATATAGAGTTTAATCAAATTCCAATAACACCAGAAAGATTTTTTCAAGCTAAGGATAAAGAATGTATTATTTAAGTAATTACACGGAAGCAAAAAGCGTTAATGAAGCTAGTAGGTTATTAAAAACTATAGATGATTCGGTATTAATTGCAGGCGGAACTGATATTTTAATTAAACTTAGAAGTTTGGATAAAAAATACGCAAATAAGCATTTAATAGGAATTAATACTTTAAAAGAATTAAAAACCATAACAATTGATGATGAGTTTATTCATATAGGCGCATTATGCACTTTTGATGATATAGAAAATAATGAAATTATAAAAAATAATTTAACAAATCTAAAACAAGCAGCTGCTCTAGTTGGTGGTCCGCAAATTAGAAATATGGCTACAATAGGTGGAAATATTTGCAATGGTGCAACTTCTGCTGATAGTGCTTCAAGTCTTTTTACTCTTGATGCGATTTTAGTTATTTACAACGAAGACACACGCAAAGAAATTGCTATAAATAATTTTTATATCAGTTCTGGTGTTGTTAAATTAGAAAAAGGAGATATTTTAACAAGTATTAAAATTCCTAAAAAATCTTTTAATGGTTATGTTAGTAAATATATAAAATTTGCTCAAAGAAATGCTATGGATATAGCTACAATTGGAGTTAGTGTTATGTTAAAAACTAATAATGATGAGATAATTGATTTAAAATTAGCTTACGGAGTGGCTGCTCCTACCCCTATTAGAGCTAAAGAAAGTGAAAAATTAGCAAAAGGTTTAAAATTAACTAAAGATAATATTGAAAAAATTGCTAATAATATTTTAAATGAAACAAAGGCAAGAGATTCTTGGAGAGCTTCTAAAGATTTTAGAAATAATCTTTTAACAACGCTTACAAAAAGAGCTATTTATGAATTAATAGGAAAAAATTATGAAAATTAAAACTTATATAAATGATAAATTTTATGAATTACACATTGACCCTAGAATGTCATTGCTTGAATTAATAAGAAATGTATTGCAACTAAGTGGAACTAAAGAAGGCTGTAGTGTTGGTGAATGTGGAGCTTGTGCTGTTTTAGTTGATGGTAAAAATGTAAATAGCTGTATTTATTTAGCAGCTTGGGCTGATGGTAAAAAAATAACTACTATAGAAGGTTTAACACCTTTTGATGGCTTAAGTCTTTTACAAGAAAATTTTGTAAAAAACGGAGCTGTTCAGTGTGGATTTTGCACTCCTGGGTTTATTATTTCATCAACTGCTTTGCTTAGTAAAAATAAAATGCCTACTAAGTTTGAAATAAGGCGAGGTGTGTCTGGTAATCTATGTCGTTGCACAGGATATAAAAAAATCTTTCAAGCCATAGAAGATACTGCAAATAATGCTAAATGAAGCTTTAGATATTAAATATAAAGACAAAATTGCGATTATAGGCTCTGGTGGGAAGACCACTTTTGCTTATAATCTAGCTAAACAAAATCAAGATAAAATCACAATTCTTACAACAAGTACAAAAATGTATGAAGTAAAAGATATAAATTTTAATAATCTATATAATCAAACAAGTATTACAAATCTTAAAAAAGGCGTTAATTTATGTGGAAAAATTATTGACAATAAAGTAAATGCTTTAGATGATTTTAGTGATTTTTATAAAAATTGTGATTTGTTTATATATGAAGCTGATGGAGCTAAGGAATTGCCTTATAAAGTTTGGAAAAATAATGAGCCTGTTATTTTAGAAAATACCAATAAAATAATAGGAATTATTCCACTTCATTTATTAAATTATCAATTAAATGAGAATTTCATTCATAGGTTTGATGATTTTTTGCAAGTATTTGAAGTGAGTAAAAATGATGTTTTAAGTATTGATTTAATAGAAAAAATTTGTTTAAAAATGTTTGAAAATATTAGTTTAAATTCTGATAATTTTATTTTTTTTAATAGATGTGATGATTTAAAAGTATTAAATGAACTTGCAAAAAGATTAAAAAATTTTAGATTATTAGCTGGTTTTTTAAAAGAAGAAAAATATATAAGGCTTAATT
Source organism: Campylobacter sp. RM12640 (assembly GCF_020137595.1). NCBI lineage: Bacteria > Pseudomonadati > Campylobacterota > Epsilonproteobacteria > Campylobacterales > Campylobacteraceae > Campylobacter > Campylobacter sp. RM12640. The sequence continues at coordinate 2,124 of NZ_JACGAU010000037.1, read as the reverse complement.
TTTGAAAGGAATTTGTATTATTTTAGCAGCTGGATATTCAAGAAGGCTTGGTTTAAATAAATCATTTTTAAAATATAAAAATACTTATTTTATTGATTTGATTATTCAAAAAACTTTAGAGCTTAATATGGATATTAAAATAGTTGCTAATGAGAATAATTACGAGTATTTAAAGACAAATTATAAAGATTTTAATGTGGTTTTAAATGCCTTTAATAAGGGTCAAAATACAAGTATAAAAATAGCTTTAAATAATGTTTTAGATTATGATTACGCCATATTTTTACCGATTGATCAAATATTTTTAAAAACTAATTCAATAAAAACTATCATTTCAAAATATAAAGAAAATTATATTGTTGTTCCTAGATTTAATAATATTAATTCCTTGCCTACTATTTTTGATAAAAAATATTTTAAAGAATTGTGCGAATTAGATAATGATAGTGGTGGAAGAGTGCTAATTCAAAAATATAAAGATAAAGTAATTTTTGTTGATTTATATGATGAATTAGAAGGAAAAGATATAGATACTAAAGAAGATTTAAGGTTGATTGATGAGTGAATTTGTAATTATTAGAGGAGCGGGTGATATTGCTAGTGGTATTGCTGCTAGGCTTTTTAGAGCAGGCTTTAAGATACTTTTATTAGAATGTTTAAAACCAAGTTCAATTAGAACAAAAGTTTGTTTTTCTCAAGCAGTTTATGATAAAACTTGCGAAATAGAAGGTATAAAAGCGAAGTTAGTTAATAAAGATGAGATTTTAGATTGTAAGGATTTTATCCCTATTATAATTGATGAGAATTTAGATATTTTAAATTATATAAAACCAAGGGCTTTAATTGATTCAATTTTAGCTAAAAGGAATTTAGGAACAAATATTAATATGGCTCCTATTGTGATTGCTATTGGACCTGGGTTTTGTGCTGGAATTGACGCTCACGCTGTAATCGAGAGTAATCGCGGCCATAATTTAGGCAAGGTTATTTTAAGTGGTTTTACTGAAGAAAATACAGGAATTCCTGCTGAAGTAAAAGGAATTGGAGCTAAAAGAGTAATCTATGCAAACGATAATGGAATCTTTAAAGCTATTGCTAAAATAGGTGATATTGTAAAAGAAGAAGAAATTATTGCATATATTGATAATACACCTGTTAAAGCTAGCATAAGTGGGCTTTTAAGAGGTATTATTAATGATAATTTTGAAGTAGTAAAGGGTCTTAAAATTGCAGATATTGACCCAAGAATTAGTGAATATGAAAATTGCTTTAGTATTTCAGATAAGGCTAGGAGCATAGGTGGTGGGGTCCTTGAAGCTTTGATGTATTTTGAAAATAGGAATAAAAATGGATGAATTGATAATAAAAGAAATGTATAAAAGATGTGAGAAAAATGAAAAAATTGCCTTAATAACTCTTACCAAATCAAGTGGCAGCACTCCTAGAAATGCAGGTTCTATGATGGCTTTATTTAGCGATGGCACAAGCATTGGAAGTATAGGTGGTGGTAAATTAGAATTTGAAGTTTTAAAAGAAGCTAAAGAATGTTTAGAAAATAATAAAAGTAAAATTTTTAATCACGAATTAACACCGAATGGAGATTTAAAAATGCAGTGTGGCGGGCTTGCAAGTGGTTATATAAAAATTATTAATCAAAAAGCAAAATTAATAATATGTGGAGCAGGACATATTGGTAAAGAAATACTATTTTTATCAAAATATTTAGGTTTTTATTCCATTTTAATTGATGATAGGCAAGATTATTTGCAAGGTTTAGCAAATGAAGAATATTTCAGCAATTATGAAGATTTGAGTTTTTTAGATATTGATGATAATACTTATGTAATTATTGTTACAAAATCTCATTTAGATGATTATAAATGCTTAAAAAATGTAATAGATAAAAATGCAAAATATGTTGGTGTTATTGGAAGTAAAACTAAACATAAATTCATTAAAGATGAGCTGATTAAAGATAATTTTAGTACCGAATTATTTAATAAAATTTATGCTCCAATAGGTTTAGACATTGCAAATCAGGAGCCAAGAGAAATTGCGTTTAGTATTTTAAGTGAGGTTTTACTTATCAAAAATCAAGGTAAATTAGCACATAAAAAAAATTTT
>NZ_JACGAU010000036.1:0-11306 GCF_020137595.1 Campylobacter sp. RM12640 | reverse complement strand
GGATAGCAATAGCCAAGATAACAATGTATTTAACTTTAAAGTATTACAAGGTGATGAAGGTGGATATTTCAACAACTTAACTGAAATTCCAAATGGTGGTAGAACATTTGATACTACTCCAACATTTGTTGGTAAATCAGTTGCTAATGATACAATAGTATTAGGATTTGTAAAAGCTAATAATGCAACAGGACAAGATGAATTAATTATGAAAGAATTTCAAGCTGCACCAGATGGAACATTCAAATATACTCCTGATTTAACAAACAGAGTAGATGGTAGTGGTTGGGAAGTTGGAACATATAAAGTATATTTATCAAGCTTAAAAACAGGACTTGTTAAAGAATTTGCATTTACAATAGACCTAAATACAGCTAAAGATGAAGTAGCTAACGATAACAATGCTAATGTAGATGTGGTTGTTCCAAGTGAAGTTGTTGTAAGTAATAATCATATTACAATCAATGAAGGTATTTACTATCAAGCAAATAGCAATAGTGCTATTGAAAAAATTAATGGTTATGTAACTGATAGCGTAAGCCCAGTTATTACAGGAACTGCAAAACCAGGTTCAGAATTAATAGTAAATCTAGTTAATGATGCTACAGGTAAGGTTGAAAGCTGGACAAATATTACAATTTGGGATAGCGGTAAATTTGAAATCGGCTTAACAGGTGAAAAAGGCAACTCATATCATTATGAAGTATTTGATTGTGTAGCGTGCAAACCAGTTGGCGAACCAGCAATTAGTCATACTTTTGAAATTAACGCTGGTAACTTTATTAACCTTAACCCAAGTGCAATTTTAGGAGATGATGCTGGAATTAGTATTCCAATTATTAAAGAAGAAAAAGTTGAAGCTAAAGATGAAACTAAGGTAAATGTTGGGGATATTTTAGATACTCAAAAAGATATCTTTAATGAAACTATAGCTCAACCAGCACAAGTTCAAGAAGGTTATATTAATCTAAAACTAGGTTCAGTTGCATTTGATGCAGCTTCTAAAGACTTAACACATTTAGATGAATTTAATAATATAAACCACCACTCTTAATATATAACTTGAGCTAGTAACAACTAGCTCAAGCTTTTATCTTTTTATAATCTTCAAAATTTATTAGAATTTTAATTTAATTATTATTTTTTTTAAGTATTCAAGCACAATTATTTTATATTTTTATTGGTTGTTATAAGTATATTTGTAATGGGTGTATGTTATATATAGCAAAATTTTTAAAATATTTGATTGTAAAAATCACTTAAAGCTTTGTATAATAGAGTTTTAAAGCTTGAAAATTAATATATAAAACCATGCACTTATAACACATATATATTTTTTTATGAAACTTTACAAAATATATAATATAAATCCTATAAATGAGTATTTTTGTGATTTTGAATATGTTTTAAGGTTTTAGCTAGTGTTAAAATAAAGTTAAAAAAATATACTTTATAAAATTCCTTGAAATTCTAATACAACGCAGTTTTAAGTTAATTTCTAAAATAAATCAAATTCTAAAAATATCTTTAATTATAACTTAAAATATAGTTAAATTATATGATTTTTAATGAGTATTAAAATTAAAATGAATAATTTTATAAAGAAATTAATAAGATGCTAAATGATTTAAAATATACGCATTTATAAATAATACTAGCAACAAAATTAGTATTCACTTACAAAATTAAGTATAATAATATTTTTACTTATGTATTATTAATAAGATTTCGTATATTTTAAATTAGATTATTATGATTTGTAATTTTTATAAGAAATAAGAATATTTGATAAAATTAATTTAAAAGCAGTCTTTAAAGACTGCTAACATTATTTATAGTTTTTGATTGATTCTTCAAGTATTTTTGTAGCTTCAGCTATGCCTTTAAAATCTTGAACTTTTACCCATTTACCTTTTTCTAATGCTTTGTATGTTTCAAAAAAGTTTTTGATTTTTGCAAGTTTGTGTGGTGCTAGGTCTTCTAAAGATTTGATATTATCATAGCTTGGATCAATCTTGCTAACAGGAACTGCAAGTAATTTTTCATCCATACCGCTTTCATCTTCCATAATTAAAACACCAATTAAACGGCAAGGAATAACAGCACCTGCTTGAACTGGGTATTCATTTAATACAAGCACATCAACAGGATCACCATCAGCTGCAAGTGTATTTGGCACGAAACCATAATTTGCTGGGTAAAACATAGCCGAATACATAACTCTATCAACCATGATTGCCCCACTATCTTTATCTAGCTCATATTTAATATTTGAGCCATAAGGAATTTCTATAACTGCATTTAATTTCTCTGCATTTCCACTTTTAATTTTTGTAATATCCATTTTTTTCTCCTTGATTAGATTTTTTTCTTAATTTCTTCACTCATATTTGCAACAATTTCTTCAATTGTGCGTTCGCCGTTGATTTGTATATGTAGATTTTTTGCTTTATAAAAATTTAAAATATCAGCTAAAGGCTCGGTATATACTTTCATACGATTATTAAATACTTCTTCATTATCATCAGCACCCCTAGCACGACCTAAAACTCTATCTTTTGCTACTTGTTCGCTTACAAATACTTCAATAACAGCACTAAGATTTACTTCGTTTGATTTAGCTAATTCGCTATCAAGTGCGTGCATTTGTTCAACGCTTCTTGGGTAACCATCTATTAATATAACATCACTTGGAGCTTTTTTAAGTGCACTCATAATTGTATTTACAACTATTTGTAAAGGCACTAGATTTCCTTTTGAAATAAGCTCGTTTATTTGTTTTCCTAATTCGCTTCCACTTGCAACTTCAGCTCTTAATAAATCGCCTGTTGAATAGTGTGTGTAGTTTTCGTTTTTAGCAATTATGCTAGCATCAGTAGTTTTACCACTACCAGGTGCTCCTATAATTAAAAATAATTTTTTCATAGTGTTTCCTTTCATAAAATTAAATATCTAAAATTACTTTAGTTGCTACTGCAATTTGGTATAAAATCTGAGTTATTACACCGGTTACTTGAAGGTTGTAAGTTTCAATTTTAGGCAATACTAATACTGAATCTCCTTCATAAACTTTAGCATTTTTATCACTGCTAAAAGTTCCTAAGCTTATTTTATCTGCTTTTCCATTAGCATGTATTAATAAAATTCTTTTTTTATCAGCTCTAGTATTTAAATCCCCAGCCATTTTAATATAATCTTTTATTTTTAATTTATCTTGATGAATAAATGCACCAGGAAGAGCAACTTCTCCTTGAATTACAACTAAATTATTTTTGCTAGGTATATTAATAATATCATCATTTTCAAGAACAATTGAAGAATATAATTTTTCATCATCAATTACTATTTGTCCTTTAGGCTCAATTGCTCTAGCTCTTTCAATAAACTTTAAAATATTAGTTCCCCAATTATCTCTAATTTTTGCTTCTTCTGAAGTAGCTGAAGTTGTGGTTAGTGCTAAGGTTTCTAACTCTTTTAGTTGGGCTTCAATTAATTTTTTTTGAAGAGCTGCTACGCTTTTTCTATACACTTGCACTGCTTGTTTATTAGATAAATCATTCATATTTAATAAACTAAGAGCTTCTTGCAATGTAGTTCCTTTATCTAAAACTAATGAATGTAAGCTATTGTGTTCGCCTTCAATTTTTATGTTTATTTTATCCGTTGTGTAATCTGGTCTAAATTCCACTTCATCGGCATTATTAATATATACATTTTCAAATTCACTTTTTTTATAAGTATTTATACGGAGTTTGTTATTTTCATCATAACTTTTTATGATTGCATTTGTTGCAGTTGGTTTTGCATTAGATAAAATAGCTAAATCATTTAATGTTTTTAAATTCTCTCCTAATTCAAATCTATAAGGCTTTAATACATCACCACTAGCACTTGCATAGCCATTGATTTGTTTTACTAAAATTACATCGCCATTCTTAAACATAGAATAATCTAATTTGCCATTTAATAAAAAATCATACAAGTCTATTTGTTTGATTAGTTGATTATTTCTTAGAATTTGAATATTTCTAAAGCTTCCATATTCAAGATTTATTCCACCTGCTTTATCAATGTATTGAATTAAAGAATCCGAGCTAAGCCCTTCATAAAGTCCTGGTTTATTTACATTTCCCGTAACAAATACTGAAATATTTTGGTAAGTATCCATATCTGCGTATGAATATACATTTGATTTATAGGTATTTCTTACTTTATTTTGAATAATATTTACTAAATCTTTATTGCTAACTCCTAACAAATGAATAACTCCAACTTGTGGAATAAATATATTTCCTTGAGAATCAACGCTTGATTTTTGTTGTAATTCTACTGCACCCCAAAGCTTAATATTTATTATATCTCCTATTGCGATTTTATAATCTGGATTATAAATATGTTTGCTAAATTGCTTAAAATTACCTGAGAATAGGTGTGCTCCAAATGTTTTATTATTCACTTGTTGCGATATTTCTTCTTGAGTATTATTTACTGCTATATTTGCTACATCAACTGCAAATGCTAATATTGAAAATACTAATATATAAAATATTTTTTTCATTAATATCTATGCTCCTCTATTATTGAATATGTAAATTTAATAATTCCAAAAACTAATGTTAATATAAAAAATACTGAGAATACATCATAAATTACATTTGGATATATTGCAATTTCTGATAAAACCGGCGAAGAAATTATAATAACTTGTTTTAACTTTTTATTAGCTTCTAGTCTTGATTTTTCATAAGATGCTAGGGCTAATTTATAAGCATCTTCAGCGAATTTTAATTTAAAACTAAGATTGCTAAAATCAATTGCTAAATAATTTAATTTGTCATTTTTATCTTTTGAAGTTAATTTATTAGCTTCTTTTTTTAATTGAGATTTTAGTGCGTCTAATTCTGATTTCAATGCTTTTACTTGCGGAGTATTTGAGTTTAAGTAACTATTTAATGTGGCAAGTTCTACTTCTTTTGCTATTATTTTTTCTTCTATTTGTGTTTTTATAGCTGATTGGGTTTTTGCTTGACTTACAGGGTCTAGCATAGAATTTGTATTTTGAAATTTATTTATTTCATCTTGGGCTTTACTTAGTTCTAAACTAGCTTTTTCTAATTCTTCTTTTGCAAAACTCATTTGCTCTCTTGCGATTTTATGTGATATTTCGTTTATGAAATTTTCACTTTCCTTAAGTATCGTATCGGCTATTTTTTTAGAATCTTCTGGAGAAAATGCGTTAATTTTAATACTTAAAAGTCCGGTAATATCATCATAAACTACCTTTATTCTACTTTGATAATATTTTAAAAAATCTTCTTTTACATCAAGATTTTTCAAAAATAATTCATAATCAATTTTTCCTTCATACATAGCCTTGATATTTATATCTTTTTGTAAAATTGCTAGCATATCGTATGAGTTTATATATTCTTTAAGATACATTAAATCTTCTTTAGATGAACTCGTAAGTCCTATTATTGGTATTAGGCTAGATGTATCAGTAGTAGTGCTTGTAGATTTTACTCCAATTATTGCTGTGCTTTCATATCTTGAACTTGCTATAAAAGCAAAATAAATCAGTGAAATTAAGCTTAAAACTATGATAATTTTAAAGCTTGTTATAAATTTTATAATCTTTTTTTTCATTAGCAACTTTCTTTATATTTATTAATTCCTTCATCTATATCATCATAGATTGTGGCTATTCCATTGTCTAAAAAAACTATTTTATCACACCAAGTTTTTATTTCGTTAATATCGTGTGAAACCATAATTACCTTTGATTTTGATAATTTTTCTTCATATACTTTTCTACTTTTTTCTCTAAAAGATGGATCGCCAACTGCTCCTGCTTCATCTATTAGATAATAATCAAAATCAAAAGCCATGCTAAGACCAAATGAAATTCTACTTCTCATACCTGATGAATAGCTTCTAATAGGCTCATCAAAATAATCTCCAAGTTCAGCAAATTCTTTTACATATTCTATTTTTTCTTTTAAAGCTTCTCCACTATATCCGTAGATTCTAGCTATGAATTTGATATTATCTCTAGCACTTAAGCTTCCTTGAAATCCACCTGCAAATCCAACAGGCCAAGAAATACTCTTATCAATTATTACTTTACCACGATTAGGAATGTCAAGTCCGCCTAAAATTCTTAGCATTGTAGATTTTCCTGCACCATTTTTTCCCATTAGACCGATTGAGCAATTATCAGGAAAAGTAAAATTTAAATCCTTAAAAATATAATGCTTTTTTTTATTGTTTAATACAAAGTATTTTGTGATATTTTCAAGTCTAATCATGCAGTGCCAAGCTCCACTCTTTTTTTATAATATAAGCCAAGACTAAAAAATAATAAAACTAAAGTGCAAATTAAAGGATATTCAATATTAATTTGAGTTACTATAGGGTAGGTTTCAAAATAATTTTCTTTAAAAAGTTCAATTATATGCAAGATTGGGTTATAAGCTAGAATATCTATCATCTGATTTGGCACTATCCATAAAGGAAACATAATAGCAGAACCAAAATACATCATAGTAAGTGCATAACCTATAATATTTTTTATAACATCTCTACCATAAAAAACAACAGCTAGTAAAAGTCCTAAAGCAAATGCAATAATAACTAGCCAAATAAACATTAAAAGACTATAAACAATATTAAATGGAATAATATTATAGTTTATAAAAAACCCCGTTGTAATCATTAAAATACAAAAAATAATAAAATATAAAATACCTTCTAGTAAGGCTCTAGCTAAAAATACATGAATAGGACGAACTGGTTTATAAGTAAATAAACTTTTATTAGCTTCAATTCCATTCATTATAAAATTAACAATATTTCTAAACATAAAAAACGGAACCATACCTGATATTAAAAATAAGCTAAAAGGAACTTGTGGTAATAATCTATTTCTAATTAAAGTAAAAATTACTAGCATAAATAAAACATGCATCATAGGTTCAAGTATAACCCATACATAACCTAAAGTTGGGTTTTTACCAAATCTAGTTTTAAGCTCTCTTAAAATAAGCGCGTTTATTATATGCCACATTTAATTTCCTATTTCAAATTCTTTGAAATTTAAGTAAAAATTTGCATTATATTGATTGTTTTTTAATAAATATCCTTGGAATTTCAAGTATAAATCATAATCGCTTACAAAATTATGAGCATTTTGCCAAAAGCTATCAAGGTCATTTTTATAGACTAAACCATCTATATTATAAATTGCATTACCCAATACTATAGTAGGGCAATTATGATAAAGTGCTTGCATTCCCACAGTGCTATTTATACATATACAGCCTTTAGCATTTTTTAAAAGATTTGGGATATTTCCACGATGAATATAAAACACCTTATCACTTATACCAAGTCTTTTGGTAAGTTCATTTATAATATTTGAATAATCAGTATATGCAATATCTAATGGGTGATGCTTAAATATCAAAACATTATTATTTGTTCTATTTTTAGCAAATGATTTTATGGTTTTTACTATGAATTTTTTCATACCTTTGTCTTTAAAATGTTTTTTTATTTGACTATCGTTATGCACTTGAAGAACTGCTAAAAAGTATTTTTTGGAATATTTTTTAGCTAGATTATCTACATTTTTTTCTAAAATTGAATATTTAGCTTTTCTATAAAAATGTCTAAACCATCTAAAAAGCTCCATTATATTTAGTGGTCTATGATAGTTTTTGTTATTATAAAATACTTGAAATATAATGCTAAATGTATAATACATTAAGGCATAAAAAGCCATTATTTTAAAACTTGACTTAAATAGTTTTGAGTTTTCTTTATAAGTATTTAGTTTTTTATAATCATTTTTATTTTTACTCATAAGTGAGTTTGCATTAACGCCAGTCATTTCGCAAGTAATATAATTTGGCCTTAAATATCCTTCTTCAAATACATATATTTTTATATTTAATTTTTTAGCTAAATTAATTGCTATTTCATGAATTGGCCTAGTATCGCCGAATAATATAATGCAAGTGATTTTATTGAGTTTATAAAAATTATCTAAGTATGATTTAAGATTGTTTAAACTTCCTTTGTAATTATATTTTGATGGATAAAATATAAAATCACCCGCAGTAAAATTAATTTTATATATTTTATTGTTTTTATTAAGGTATTTGCTAAAACGCTTAAAAAAAGGCCCTAAAGGTCCTTGTAAAAATAAAATATTTTCATTATTAAATTTACTTATTAAACTATTTATATTCATACTTTCTTTCACTTAGAATACTACCCCCACAATTTAGTAATATTGAGCGTGGGGGGGGGTATTTTAAAAATTTTTTAGTTATATTAACCTAAACTTATTAACTAATTAATTTTTAATTATTTCATCTAAAAGTTTAAAGGTAAAATCATTGATTTCTTTTAATTTATCTTCGCTAATACTTTCAAATCTAGCTACTAAATAAGGGCTAGTATTACTTGCACGAAGTAGTGAAAATCCATTTTCAAATTCTAATCTCACTCCATCAATTTCAATTAGCTTAGCGTTTAGATTAAGAGATTTTATTTTTTCTTTATAAGTATTTATTATATTAAATTTATCACTTTCATTTACTTTTATTTTTATTTCATTACTTGAATATGCTTTAGGTAAGTTGTTTAAAATATCAATAAAATTAGGATTTTTTAAATATAGCTCAATAATTCTTAGCATAGAATAAATCGCATCATCGTATCCATAATATTTGTCATTAAAAAATACATGCCCGCTAAGTTCTGCTGCTAAATCCACATTTAATTCTTTTATAGCTTTTTTGATATTTGAATGACCTGTTTTACACATTGAGCAAGTTCCTAGCTCGTTAATTTTATCAAAAATCACTTTTGAGCATTTAACTTCACAAAGGATTTTAGGATTTTTAATATTATTTGCAAATAGATAGCAAAGCTCATCACCTTTAATGATTTTATCTTTTAAAACACATACAATTCTATCAGCATCTCCATCAAAACCAAAGCCAAGTGTCGCAGTATTTTTAACATAGTTATTTTTATAAAGTGGAGTAGGGCAATGATGAGAAAAATTGCTAAAATTAAGCTCGTTTTTAATAGCAAATAGATTTTCTTCTTCTGTTGGGTCTGGCTCGTGAGATTTAAATTCACCATCAAATTCACTAAAATAGTGAGCGTATTTAATATTTAAAATATCTAAAATGTTTGCTACAACTTCACAAGCTGCACCACTAGCCGTATCAATTGCTAGATTTATATTGGCGTTTTTAAGATGAGCGAATTCTTTTTGCAAAAACTCAATATATTTTGTTTTAATATCTAATTCTTCATATTCGGCATTTTCAATCTTATTATCAAAATCTTTTATGTGATTTGCAACTTCAGTATAAATATCACTAAGCTCTTTTGCAAAAAAACTTTCTTTATTTATAGTGATTTTAAAGCCATTGTATTCTTTAGGGTTATGTGATGCTGTTATCATAATATTTGCATCAATTTCATAAGCGTAATTGCTAAAATACCCAAGTGGAGTAGGAACAAGTCCAAGTGAATAAACCTTAATTCCTGCACGATTTAGCCCATAAATTAAAGCATTATTTAAGACTTTATTACTAAGTCTTGCATCATAGCCTACGCTTACGCTTTTTGCGTTTTTACTAAGCATAATTTTACCTATTACAAAACCTAAAGCCTTAGTAAAACTAGGACTAATCTCAGTCCCAAAAATCCCCCTAATATCGTATTCTCTAAATATGTGTTTCATGTGTATTTCCTTAATTTAATATCTTTAAAAAAATCTTTTGGTCTAGTAATTAATTTTCTTAATTTAGATTTTAAGCTATATTTATTATATTTTTTATCATAAGAATATAAACCTATGCTATTTTCAATGTTATATTTTTTACATAATTGTTTTAAATAGGTTATAAATTCTGGTAATTCTCTGTCATCTTTCCAAACATTATTATTTTTATAATCATACTCTTTCATTTTTTTTATAAGTAAGTCTTGGTTAGTTGATTTTTTGAAATAAAATTTATTAAATAATGGTCTATCATGCCATCTATGAATTAATATTAAATCTTCAAAAAATAATGGAAGTGTATAGTACGCCATATACTTTCTAAAACCTTTTAGGTTTGCAACTATATTTGAAGTTTCATTAATATAATAATCATTTGGTTTTTTTGCGATAGGGTTGTTTGCAATTAATCTATGAACTAATTCTAGGTCTTCGCCACCATGACCTTGAAAATTTATATCAAATAAGCCTATATTTTTTAAATACTCCTTGTTAATAATCATAATAACCCCATTAAGACCTATATTTTCTATAAGTTTTCTAGAACCTTCTAAATAGCTATTTTTTAATATAGATAAATTTTTGTTTGTTTCAAATTCTTGTGTTCCTGTTTTGGTTAGATATACAAATGGAATTAAAATAAATTTTTTTATATTAGTTTCTAATTCTTGATTTACTTTATTTGATAATTTAATAAAAAAATTACCATCATTTAATAAATCAATATCGTAAAATAATATATATTTTTTACTAGAATGTATTATTGCTTGGTTTCTAGCGATTCCTGGAGAAAATGGATTTTGATATTTAGTGTGTATAATTTTTATATTTGGGTAGTTAGATTTTAATATTTTATTTTTACTAGCATCAGATATTATAAATTCATAGTTTGTATTTTTAAAATATTCAATTAACTCTAATGCTCTTTTATATATGAAATGTTTTTTATTTTTATAACACACAGTTGAAATTATACTGATTTGCATTTTTATCCTAAAATATTAAAAATTTTTAAAGGTTATTATGACATACAAATATAAAATTACACATTTAAATGAATTTTTTTATGATTTTAAAATTAAATTATTTAAAAAACAAATATTTAAACTACCTTATAAATCATATTCAACCTACACAATAGTCTCAGCTGTTTATAATGTAGAAAAATATTTAGATGACTTTTTTACTTCAATAATAAATCAAAGCATAGAATTTGAAAAAAGTATATTTTTAATAATGGTAGATGATGGTTCTACTGATAATTCAGCCAATATTATTAAAAGATATCAAAAGTTATATCCAAATAATATTACTTATATTTATAAAGAGAACGGCGGTCAAGCAAGTGCTAGAAATCTTGGACTAAAATACGTTAAAACTACTTGGGTAACTTTTGCAGACCCTGATGATTTTTTAGATAAAGATTTTTTTAAAAATATAGATATAGAAGTATCAAAAAATAAAAACCTTGCAATGCTAAGTGCAAATATAATCTTTTATC
>NZ_JACGAU010000035.1:0-11633 GCF_020137595.1 Campylobacter sp. RM12640 | reverse complement strand
TAGTGGGGGTTTGATAAAAAAGGGCTTAAAGCCCTTTTTTTAAAATGTATATCTAATGGTTGAGTTTATTTCATAATCATTTGTAAGTTTTGTGCCAAAGCTTCTTTCAACACTTAAATTCAATCTTAAATTATCGCTAAATGTATATGCTGTGCCAACGCTTACAAATCCTCTATCGCTAGCTCCTAATTTGCTTTTTACCTTAGCATTTACTCCTTTTATAATATCGCCTATTAAAAGGTCTGCTTCTTTAGTTTGAGTATCAATTACTGCCCCAACACCAGCTCTAAATGTAAAATCATTTACGCTATAACCTGCAAATATTTGTGGTTTAAATATTAATGGAGAGTGAGCATCTACATTTATTTTAAACTTATTAAAGATTTTTAAGCTTGATTCGTATTTGCCGATATATCCAGTGATTATCTCAAGGCTTGGTTCAAGATAAAAATTATTATTTACATTAAATCTATATCCACCCTCTGCACTAACTAAGAATGAATTTTGAGATTTAACATCAACAAATTTACTATCATAACTACTTCTTATATATTTTAATACCAAATCAGCAAAATATCCATCATTGTGAATATAGCTTAAATACGCTCCTACACTAGTGTCTTTTGCTCTTACACCTGCATTGATTTTATCATAGCCAAATAGCACACCAGCAAGAATATCAGCATTATTTAAGCTAGTTTTTTTATCTGCACCAATTTGGGTTGAATAGTAATTGAAATTATTGTTACCATTGCTAAAACGACCACCATAAATTCTAAACCAAGTCCCAATATCCGCATTTAAACCACGCACTTCACCTAAACGCTTATTCATATTATTGATTTGAACATTTAAAGTGCTTAGAGCTTCTGCTGTTATATCGTCTTTTTTCTCATCTAAAATTGTTGTAGCTATTTGATTTGCTAAGGTTTGTGCTTGTGCTTTTACTTCAGGAGCTGCATTGCTTAAATCTCCATTGTGTGAAGCTGCTAAACTGATTAATGCGTTAGCGTGAGTTTGAGTATTAGCCGTATAAATACCACTTGACATTAACTCTTCTTTAGCTTTTTTGCCTTCTTCTGTATTGTTTGTAATATTTGCTTGAATTTCTTTTAATTGCTCTTCTAGTTCTAGTAAAGTTTTATTAGCTGTAGTTAGCTCTGTTTTAGCTTTTTCAAGGTCTTCACTTGCTTTATCTAAAGCTGTTTTAGCGTTAGCTTGATTTTGTTTAGCTTCTTCAACTTTAGTTTGAGCTTCTGCATATACTTTCATTGCTTCTTCAACTTTGGTTTGGGCTTGAGCTTGTAAAGTTTTATTATCTGTTATTTTTTGCTCTTGAGCTTGGATTTCTTTATTTTTTAACTCTAAATTCTCTTTATATTTTGTAAGCTTTAATTCTTCATCTCTTTTATTGAATACCAATTTATTATGAGAAGATGAAGCTTCGTTGTAATCAAATAAGGCTTTTCCTTTTTTTGTTGCTAAAGGCTCTAATTCGTCATCACTTATTTTTACAGCCAGATGAGCTTCTTCTTGATTTCTAAGTGCTTCAACTACTTTATTTTTTAACTCTTCATCTTCTGGTTTATTCTTTAATGCTTCTCTAGCTTTTTCTAACTCTGTTTGTGCTACTTCTTCCTTTTTTAATAATTCAGCGTGTTTTGTATTTAATACCCCTAATTGCTTTACCAAATCATCATAAGCATCTTTTTTAGCAGTTAAATTAGTTTGAGAAGTAGCTATTTGCTCTGTCAAATTTTTAATACTTGTTTCTTTTTTAGTAATTAAATCATTTATTCCTTGTAATTCTTGATTTAAAGTCTCTTTTTGAGTATTTAAAGAATTACCTTGATTTACTAAGTCTGTATGTTCTAGCTCAGCTTTACTCTTTAAGCCTTGTTTTTCTCCAACTATAGTTGTAGCGTCTTTAATAGCTTTAGATAAATCTTTATATGTTTTGTCTTTTACTAAATAATCATTATTAGCTGTTGTTACACCATTTTCTTTTTGAGTGATTGTTAATTTTTGAGCTTCAATCTTGCTTTCTAACTCTGTTTTTTGACTTAAAAAAGTATCTAAACTATTACTTAAACTATTTTCTACTGCATATACATTTGTCCCTAGTAGTGCCACTGCACAAACTGATGAAAATAATACTTTTTTCATAATTTCTCCTTATTATAAATTCCATCTAAATATAATATTTTTTTGTAAATTTCATTAGATTATTAGGAAAAAATTATTATAGAATAATAAAATTTATTATTTATTAATTTTAATGATAATATTTTTTGAAGAAAACTCACATTTTAAATCATCAACAACATAAGTTAAATCATCAATGATTTGAGTAAAACCATTTTGAGTTTTTGAGTAATTTTTCTTAGAAAATATATTTTTACATAAAATTATATCTTTTAACAAATCATCATAATACCATTTGCCAAAAAATTTTTCATTAAAGCTTTTTTTGGTATAGCATTCGTTGTTAAAACATATTTTTTCATTGATTTTAAAAGTATTTATGTATTTTCCAAGTGTATATAAATCAAGACTTAAATCACCTTTATTATCCTTTAAAAAACCTTGTCCTTTAAACTTAATAATATCGCTTTTAATAGTTAGATTTATAGTTGTAGTTGGAATTTGCTTAGCACAAGAGCTAAAGAATAGGGCTAAAATTAGCCCTAAGTAAATCTTATTTACCATTTAAAAAATCTCTTAAATTATTCACCATCATTGCCACTAGCCTTGTAACACACTCACAAGCAGTCCAAGCTATGTGTGGGGTGATTATTAGATTTTGCTTTTTGCTTATGTTTAATAAAGGATTATCAGCACTCATTGGCTCAACTTCTACAACATCAAGCCCAACGCGGATATTTTTACTATCAATTGCTTTTGCGAGTGCTACTTCATCAATTATCCCGCCACGCCCAAGATTTAGCAAATACGCATTATCTTTCATCATTGTTAGTTCTTTTTCGCTGATTAATTTATATGATTTGTCGTTAAGTGGAGCGTGAATGCTTATAATATCGCTATTTTTTAGCAATTCTTCTAAGCTAACTTTTTTAAAATCAGCATTGTTATTATTACCACTAAGACTTGTATAAATCACATTAGCACCAAACATTTGTGCTATTTTTGCAACTTCTTTTCCAATAGCTCCAAGTCCTATAATTCCCCAAGTTTTGCTTTCTATTGTGTAAATTCTTCTTGAATAATCGCAAAATAATTCGCTCTTAGCCCAATTGCCTTTTTTTGTGTAGTCATTATAATAAAGAGTTTCGTTCATTAATGATAAAAGTAGAGCATAAGTATGTTGAGCCACACTTTTTGTGCTATAACCTGCTACATTTTTAACTACGATATTAAATTCTTTTGCCGCAACCAAATCAACCGTATTCATACCCGTTGCACTAATTAAAATTAGTTTTAAATCAGGGCAAGCTTGCATAACTTCACGGCTCATCTTGATTTTATTAATCACTGCTACTTCGCATTTTTCTAATCTTTTTACTACTTCA
The DNA here is from genome assembly GCF_020137595.1 of Campylobacter sp. RM12640. Classification (NCBI taxonomy): domain Bacteria; kingdom Pseudomonadati; phylum Campylobacterota; class Epsilonproteobacteria; order Campylobacterales; family Campylobacteraceae; genus Campylobacter; species Campylobacter sp. RM12640. The sequence continues at coordinate 8,103 of NZ_JACGAU010000035.1, read as the reverse complement.
TTAGGCGATGATTTTTCATATAATACAACTTCGCCAAATTCTTTAAATGCGTCAATGTTTTCTCCACCTAAGGTGTTTGCGTCTAAAAATACAATTTTCATTCTCTCTCCTTTTTATAAATTAAAGCATTTTTTATCTCGTCAAGATTTGTTATAAAACCACGATTAATTAGATTAATAACATCGCTAGATGCAAGGACTAAACTAGCTATTTTGTCAATATGTTTTAAAAACTCATCTTCTTTTATAAAATCACTTATTTTAGTAGGTAAATTGATTTCTTTGTAAAACTTAAGCAATTTTTCATATTCATCATATTTTTTCTCAATTAGTAATTGGACTAAAATACCAAATGCTACTAATTCTCCGTGCAAGAAGTTTTTTTCTATTTCTTTAATATAACTTATCGCATAGCAAGTTGCGTGAGCAAAAGCTCCATTATATTCAATATTAATTGAGCGTGAAACATAGCCAGTATTTACTATTATTGACATTACGACATTTTTAAAACTCAAATCATCATTTAAAGATTTTGCATATTCATAGTTTAAATCTACGCACAAATTACTACAAATTTTGCCAAAAGAATTTGAGTAATTTACGCCTATATTATTAGCTTTTGCATATTTTAATTGCAAATCAAATTCATAAAATTTCGCCATCGTATCGCCAATACCTGCTATTAAATACCTTTTAGGAGCGTTTTTAATAGTTTCTAAATCTATAAAACATTTAAAAGGCGGTTCTTTAAAAAGCGCTAATTCTTTAAACTTTTCATCTTCATAAATAACAGATAGAGCAGATACAGCAGCACAAGTTGCAGCGATTGTTGGTATAGTAATTATTTTTAGATTAAAAGCATTTGCTATGTATTTTGAAGTATCTAAAACCTTACCACCACCAATTGCTAAGACTAAATCAAATTCTAAGCCTTTGCATTCATTTATAATTTTATTAATACCATTAAACGAGCATTCTTTAGTATGCGTTAGATGATAATTGCCACTAATTGCGTATTCTAATTTATCTTTAAATTTCGCAAATGCCGTAACTCCAGCAATAACTAAAATATTTTTATAATTTTGTAATTCTTGTTTTAAATTCTTTTTAATATCAAAATCAACTACAAATGAAGTAAGACTTAGAATTTCTTGCATATTTTTCCTTTATTTAATAATGTGTCCTACGAATTGTGCGTAATTATCTATAATAGTTCCACCTTTTCTAAATCCAAGTCCGCACGCTTCGTAGGCAAAAAATACCCCAGCTTGATAGAACTCGCCATTATATTCGTTAAGTTCTGCAAATTCTTGATAAATAAATCCGTTATTTTCATAATCTCCATTATTTTTTGTAATTATTTCGCCATTTTTGTCCAAAATCGTAACATTTGCACCTTCACGACCAAAAAACGGCTTTTTAACTTGTTTAGCGTTTTCAAGTGGTAAAAAGCTAGTTTTTAATAAATATTTATGATTTGGATAAAGCTGCCATAAAATCTCTAAAATAGCCTTGCTTTGAAATAATAATGTATAAGCAGGATTTAGGATAATTGCTTTTTGGTTTTTGATTATTTTTGTTAGTAAATGTGCTAATTCGCTTTCTTCAATAGCTATTATTTCCCAAGGAATTAGCATAAAGCAAAACTCATAATTCTCATCAGCTAAAAACACTCCATCTTCGCTAAATTCAATATCTTCAATATAAGCAAACTCGCATTCATATCCAGCGTCTTTTGCCATTTGCATAAGTAATCTTGTAGTTAGCTCTTCTTCAGTATTTTTTACACTTGTAAAAAGTATTTTCCAGCCTTCATATACTTCATCAAAATTACTTACATCTTCATCTAAAGTTGATAAGCGTTTAAAATTATCAACGATTGCTTCGTAAGTGTGATTGAATTGATTGCTTTCATCTAAATTATTTAGTCTTAATTGCTCAAATTGTAAAATCGCCGTTTCAAAAAGTGCCGTTGGAGTATTTGCATTAAACTCAAGCAATTTAATAGGTAAATTATCAAGCCCACCAGCTAAGTCAAAACGCCCATATAAATGCCAATGAACTTCATTTTCCCAAGATAATTTCACAACTTCGTGTAAATTAAAAGGAATGCCAAGTTTATCTAAAAGATTATTATCAATTACATAAGAACCTGCGTTTATAAACATATCATATAGCTCATTACAAGCGTTATAATAATTATTTGCTTCATCTTCGCTAATTATTATTAATTTATCATCTACATATGATTTTTTATCTTCATTTGTATGCCAAGTAAAACCCATATTTTCTAGCTTTTCAGTGCTTAGTTTTTGAATATTTAAAAATTTCATTTTTCTCCTTTTAATAAAAGCTGATTTTAACAAACATTGATAAAGCTTTTATGATTAATTTTTTTTTGATATCATGAAATGTATTTCGTGAGTGGTCTTGACACTCTTAAAAGCAGAGTTTTACTCTGCTTATCAAATCTTCATTAAAATCACTTATCAAATCATCTAAAAATCTTTCTAAATTTCTTGGATTTATACTGATATAGCAATTTTCATATAATTTATAACTAATATTAGAATATTTGTTATTTCTCATTTTTAATAAATTCTCAAAATGACTTGCACGATTTCTAAGACTTAAAAATAGTTTTAATAATGCTTTATTTTTATTATCTAAAAATATATTAGTCTTTTGCCCGTTTATTATTATGTAGTTTTTATTATTCTTATCAAATCTTTTTAAGTCTAAATCTGAAAATATATACTTCTCAATTTTTTCATCTTCAATAATCTTAATTATCGTTCCTAGCGTAAGATTGCTTAATAATTCATCTTTTGTAGGTGTTCTTTTTTTGCTTTTATATAATTTATTTATTTGTTCTTTTATACTTTCATTTTCGTAATCTAAAAGCCAATCATCATTATTAAACTTTTTTGCCAAAATATCATTTAAATAATTTCTTAAAGTTATTTCTAAAATGCCTATTTTTGGGGATAATTTTGAAATTAATTTAAGATTTTTAAAATGCTCGTCTAAGTCTTTATAACTTTGTAATCTTGTATTTGATAAGCACTTTATTAAATCTAATCTAAAATTATTTTTTATACTATCCACAAAATCCCCTTATTTTCGGTATTAAAACAACATTTTAATATAAAAAATAAAATTGGAACACCTTTTGCTAAAACTTGCTTAGAGAATTTAATTACAAGGATATAAAAATGATGAGATCACTTTGGTCTGGAGTATCAGGTCTTCAGGCACACCAAATAGCAATGGACGTAGAAGGTAATAACATAGCAAACGTTAATACAACAGGCTTTAAGCACTCTCGTGCAAATTTTAACGACTTGATGAACCAAACAAGCAAAGTTGCAACAGCTCCACAAGGAGAACTAGGTGGTAAAAACCCTATGCAAGTTGGACTTGGAACTCAAATTAACTCAATTACTAAGATTTTTGCTCAAGGAAGTATCCAAACAACAAAGAAAAACACAGACTTAGCTATTCAAGGCGATGGATTTTTCGTAGTAAGCCCTGATGGTGGTAAAACTTATAAATATACAAGAAACGGGGACTTCGTTCGCGATGCTTATGGTAACTTCGTTGATAATAATGGTTATATAGCACAAGGCTGGTTAAGAGATGAAGTTACAGGCGAAGTTGATACGACTTCTCCAATTAGAAATATAGTAATAAAACCAGGTCTTACAACCCCTGCAAATCCTACAACATTAGTTAGTTTAAAAGCAAACCTAAATTCAGGTAATAGCATAGGCGATAAAAAAACTCCAATCTATCAGCTAGATAGCAATCACGAATGGACTAATATAAACGGCGATGGTATTAAGGTTGATGCGGGTGTGCATAAAGAAAACGATGTTTCACAAAATAGCTTTATTACAAACAAAAATGGTGAATTACGCTTAAATGAGCGTGGCGTTGATATGGGGGTATTATTCAATGCTAGTGGAGAAAGTCTTGGACTTAGAAAAGGTCAAGGAATTTGGGTTAGTTATGCAGAAGCTAGAACTGGGCAATTAACATTAAATAATGTTGATAACAATGGTAAATTTAATGCTCCAGCAAATTTAAATATAGAAATTAATGGCACTCAAATTAGTGGCAGTGTATCAAATGTAGCTGATATAGCAACTGCTATTAATGGAGTAAGTGGTAAAACAGGCGTAAGAGCTGATATAGTAAATGGAAATAGACTTATTTTAGTAAATGATAATAAGCAAGGCACAACAGCAGCTATGAAAAACATAGTTTTAAGAGCTGGAAATGGTGCAACTGCAGATAACACAGGTTTATTAGCACAAGGAAATGGATTTACAGATAAAGGTGATGGTAATGGAAATAGTATTAAAGTTATTACTGCTTATCAATATACTTATGATCCAAACCCAACTAATACAGCACACGCATTAAATGCTAATATGGAAAGAACATTTAATACCACAGAAGATTTAAGAGAAGCTATGCAAAAAGATGCAAGACTTTATGTAAATTACGATGGAAGACAAGTAACTGATGCTCAATGGGGTGCAAATGGGACTAAAAATGATGGAGTTGAAATCATAGTAGATGCTAAAGGACAATTCGTTATCAAAAATCCTAAAGGAGACGCATTTAATGCTGATGATGGCGATGTATTTGATATGAGCACAGAAGCAATCAACGAAAGAGCTAGATTATTATTTAATAATGGCGGTCAAGGTGTAACATATCCACAGGGTGTTAATGGAGGACAACCACCTTTAGCAGGTTGGGATCAAATTACTCCAGCTCAACAAGCTCAATTTATTGAACTTAACCCTGTTGTTAAAACTCCGGCAAATGCTAATCAAAACGAAGATGATTTTAATATGTTCTTAAGCATTAGCAATCTAACAAATCCTGCAAATAATGTTAATGAAAACGATAAATTTATGAAAACTATGCAAGGTATGCAAGGAGCACTTACAAGTGGAGATGGAATTCGTCAAACTCAAGGGCTTTATATGAGCGCACATAGTTCAAGTATTGATATATTTGACTCACTTGGGACAAAACACTCAATCAAATATGACTTTACAAAAATCGGCTACACAGATGATGGTGGCACAGAGTGGGGAATAGTAATTCAAGTTCCAGAGCCTTGTGAAATCAACATTAGTGGCGAAGGTCCAAAAAATGTCCTAACAGGAACAATTAGATTTAATAGCGATGGTTCATTACAAGGATTTAGCCCAAGTTCAGTAAGCTTTACAGCAAACAACGGCTCAACTCCTAATCAAAACATAGATTTTTATTTCGGTAATCCAAATGATTTTGATGGAATTACAAGTTATGATAGAGAGAGCAATACAAGTGGTATTTCTCAAGATGGTTTTAGTGGTGGGGACTTAAACGGAATTAGAATTGATGAAAGCGGAACAATCATCGGAAGCTTTACAAATGGTAGAAGCTTTGGTCTAGCACAAATTGCGATGGCGACATTTACAAACAACGAAGGTTTAGAAGCTGAAGGCGGCAATGTTTTCACTCAAACATCAAACTCAGGTGAGCCAGTAATCGGAGCTGCTACAACAGGTGGTCGTGGTAAAATCCAAGCAAGTAGCCTTGAAATGTCTAACGTTGATTTAAGCACATCTTTAACAAACTTAATCGTAATTCAAAGGGGTTATCAAGCAAACTCTAAGACAATTACTACAAGTGATCAAATGCTTAACACACTTTTACAATTAAAACAATAATTCTTAGGATTTAAGCTTAGCCTTAAATCCTATTTAAAATTTCAAAATTTTCATTATAATAATTAAAATTTATAAAGGATTTTTATGCTTTTTGTTTATTATAAAGACAATTTAAATGTATTAAAACGCACTATTAATATCAATGAAGAAATACCTGAAAATACTTTATGGGTAGATTTGTTTAATTTCAACCTAGATGAGATTACTTATATAGAAAATAATTTTAATATTAAAATTCCAAACGATGATGAAAAATATAACATAGAAGAAAGTGCGAGATATTGGGAAGAGCAAGATACTATTACTATTAATAATGTGTTTTTAAATAAAGACGCTCTAAATCAAACAACCACTACAAAAGATACAATTACATTTTTACTAAATAAAAAAGTATTATTTACAATCCGTGCTAGAGAAATTCCGACCTTTGCTTCTGTAGAAAACATAATTCTAGCAAATCCAACTCATTATAAAAGTGGCTATGAGATATTAAGCGAGATTTTTGATATGAGAGTGGATAAAGATGGAGATGTGCTAGAGTGGATTGATAAGGTTTCAAGATTGCTAAAAACCGAGATTTTAGAGCAAAAAAATGCTCTTGATTATGATTTTTACCTTGCTAAGATTTCAAATCTTCAAGATTTAAATATGCAGATTAGGTATTCGTTGTTTGAGAAGAAAAAGACCTTATCATCACTTATTAAAAGCGATAAAATAGGCGTTCATATTAAAGAGAATTTAGACATAATTTTAAAAGATTTAAATTCTTTAATAGATTTTAGCCTTTCGCAACTTGGGATTTTGGATAATATACAGACGATTTTAACTAGCAAAATTGACATAGAACAAAACAAAATCATAAAGCTTTTTACCATTGTTACCGTTGCTATGATGCCGCCTACTTTAATAGGGACAATTTATGGAATGAACTTTGAGAATATGCCTGAATTAAAATTCCAATATGGGTATTTTATAACCTTGAGCCTAATGATAATCTCTACAATAATACCTATTATATTTTTTAAGAAAAAACGCTGGTTATAAGGGTGGATTTAAAACAATCATAAATATTTTTTATGCTAGTTTTTTGATTTTGCTTAGTTTTTATAAAAAAGGTGCTAAGAATAGCACCTTAAAATAATTACAATAAAAATATATCGCTAAAATCTAATTTATGTTAAATTATTTATTTTGCTATGATTTATAGTGCTAATGCAAGTTGGAATTAATATATTTTTATCTTTTATACGCTAGCACTAAATCATTTTTGATATGACAATCTCTGCAATCTTTTAAAACCCCTTGCAATGCGTAGTTTTTATAAATCAGCTCTTAGACTTCATCATTTGCAAGGCGTTTAATAATATCTAGCGTTAGATTTTTATCTTCTTTACTTAATTTTTTAAAACCAGTTTTAAAGCCTTTTGATTTTAATATTTGATATTTACTCATAGATTTTTAATCTTGGCTCTAAAATCTTTAAAACTTTGTGTCTTAAACTATCACTCTTATGAGCTTTTTCTAACTCTTTAACTTATTTTAACGCTTTTAAAAATACGGATTATTATTTGTTGTAATTGTTACATTCATATTTGTTACTTTTGTAATCGTTAGTATTATTAAGCGTTAAGAAAAATGCCTTAATCTAAATCTCTTAGTCTAATTTTATTATTGATTATATTTATTTATAAAATTTATCAATATTTCTCTTAGCTCATCTTTTAAAATACTTCCATCGGCTACATGCACGACTATATCTTCCATAACTATAGCAAATTTCTCATTATATTTATCATCTAAATCCAAAAAATGCATAGCTAAAAATATTGAAGTTCTTTTATTACCATCAGTAAAAGGATGAAATTTTATACACGAAAACATTAAATGAGTAATTTTATCGGCTAAAGTTGGATAATAATTATCGTTTTTTATGTGTTCTAATGCACTTTCTAGGTAGCCTAATTGAGTATTATTAAAACCACTCAATCCACCTGTTTTTTCAATGATTTTTTCGTGAATAATTATGGCTTCTTCTAATTTGATATATCTCATTTGTCTTTTAATCTTTTAAATACTGATAAAATCTCTGGTTTGTCTAACTCTTTTTCCATTTTTGCCATAGTTTGACTGACTAATCGTCTTTCTTCTTGGTATTCTTGTGTTTTTAAATTTTTATCTATATATGGATTTTTCACAGCGTTATCAAAATTAAATTCTTTCATCTTAACTCCTTTGTAATCGTTATCTTATACTAAATATGTTTAATTTATAAAGTTTTAAAGAATTTAAATTAGGAAATTGATTTTTAAATTTAAAAAAGGGAGCGAGTGCTCCCCTTAGGATTATTGCAATAACCTTAGTAATTTTTA
>NZ_JACGAU010000034.1:0-12389 GCF_020137595.1 Campylobacter sp. RM12640 | reverse complement strand
TTTTGTGCGTTTGTAAAACCGCCGTGAATTTGAAACTCTACGCAATCTTCACCAGTAAAAGAAAAAGGGGCTTTAAAATAAATTATAATGCCTTCATCAACAAATTCATTTTCGTAAAATAGTTTAAAAAAGTGAGCATAGCGGGGATTATTTTTTAATTTTTCTGCGTTTTTTTGACTTAATAATTTTGATGCTATTTCTAAAGCTTTTTCCCCGCTTAATCTAATAATACTAATAGCACCATTTCCACTAGCACTAGCAAGTGCTACTATTGTGCTATTCATTGTTTTTTAAATTCTCCATAAATTGCAATATATCTTCCTAAAGAACTATCCTTTATAACTATATTTTTATGAGAAAATTCTTTTAGTAATTCTTCATATACTAGATTTAATAAACTTGTTTCTAATGGTCTTGTTTGAGCCTTACCTGCTTCATCAATTTTTGTCTTTACTTCGCTTAAATGCTTTTCAAGATTTTCTCTTAATTTAGCAAGAACACCACAAATCTCAACTCTTGCGTGAAGATTGTATTTAATGTTTATTAGATGATTTACAATAGTATCTAGTGCTTTGTATTTATGTGCGTCTTTTCCTATTAAACTTTCATAAGAATTTGCAATAAATTCTACATTTACACTATTTTCATTAGCTGGAGTTACCACAACATCTCTTACATCAAAATATTCACTACAAAATAAATTTTTTAAATCTTTTGCAATATCTTCAATAATATTAATTTCAATTTTTTTCTTAACTTTTACTTCAATTATTGCATCTTTTTTAAAAAAACCTAAAAAACCAGCTTTTGGCAATTGAATTATTTCATACTCTAATTCTCTAATAGAGCAATTAGTTTCCTTAATTGCTCTATCAATAGCACCTTCTAGTGTTTTATCAACTATTTGCATTTTTTCCTTCTTTATTAGCAAAAATTTTATTTACAAACCATTGTTGAGCTAGTGAAAATGTATTATTTACACACCAATACAATGTAAGACCTGCTGGGAAATTTATAAAAAATATCACAAATACTAAAGGTAAGAATTTCATAATCTTAGCTTGTGTAGGGTCTTGTATAGTCATAGGAGTTATAACTTGTTGTAAAAACATAGTAGCACCCATATAAATTGGTAAAATATAATAAGGATCATGTATTGCTAAGTCATTAATCCATAAAGCCCAAGGAGCAGCCTTAAGCTCAATAGCATTTAATAATACCCTATAAATTGCAAAAAATATTGGAATTTGAATTAATATTGGTAGACATCCACCTAATGGATTTGCCTTATGTTTTTTATAAAGCTCCATCATATGCATTTGCATTTTTTGTGGATTACCTTTATATTTTTCTTGAATTTCTTTAATTTTTGGAGCTAAAACTTTTAATTTTTGCATAGAAACCATACTTTTATAAGTTGGATATGTAAGACAAATTCTAACAACTATCGTAAGAATAACAATAGACCAACCCCAATTGCCTACATGTGAATATATAAAACTTAAAAATGCAAACATTGGTTTAGCAATAAAAGTAAACCAACCATATTCAACCACATTTGTAAGTTTTTCATTAACAGCTTCTAAAATTTTATGCTCTTTTGGACCAATATAAGCATTAAATGTATCATTACCACTAGCTACAACATAACCAACTGATAAATCTTTGTGATTTTTAACAACTACCTTAAATGGCTTTTCAAAATTATAAAATGTGCTTGTGTAGTATCTATCAGAAAATGCAGCTATTATAGAATCAGTTTCAACTCTTTCATCATTTGATTTTATATCTCCATCTTCATAATCTACTTTAGTATCATCATTTTTGTAAATCATAGCACCATGAACTGTTAAAGTATCTGCTAAAACATTAGGACGCTCACCTGGAGTAATAACATAATCTCTTAATTTATTATCACTAAAAGTAATTTTTACTTGATAAAAACCATTTTCTTTGAATGTTATAATTTTATTAACAATTACACCATTTACATCTTTACTTAAAACTAGCTCTTCACCAATATTTACACTACTTTTATTTGCTTTAAAAGTTGTATTGTTAAATTCTTTATTAAATTCACTATCATAAAAAACCATAGATAAAGGATATAAAGTAGTATTTTTATCAACTAAATTAATAGCTTCATTTGTTTCATTTAAAAATCTTTCATCTTTTAAAATAAAACTACTAATTTCTCCATTTTCATTGATTTGAACATCAAAATGCTCATTATTAACACTAGCAATAATATTATTTGTTTTTATTGCTTTAATATCTCCGATATTTTGAGTTTTTGTTTGTATATTACTAACTTCTTGCTTTTGAATTTGTTGAGTATTAGTAACAACTGGTTTAGGGATTAAAAAATCATAACCTATAAAAAAAACCATAGATAAAACTACAGCAATTATAATCCTTTTTTGTTGAGACATATTATCAAACATATTTTTCCTTTATTTGAATATTACTTTTACTATATAATAAAATTGTTTATCTTTTGGAACAAAAATCATTTTAAGTTTTTTTATCTTATTTTGATGTGTAAAAAGCATAATAGGTTTATGTTTAATTTTAATTATAGGATAATCAAAACCACCTACAAATAATTGATTACATTTTAAAATTCTTAAAGCTGTTAAAAAAAGTGCTTTAAAAAAATTATTATATTGAAGTTGAATAATCGCATATTGAGAGCAAGTTGGATAATATCTACAAGATTTAGGCTTTAAAGGACTTAAAAAATATCTATAAAATTCAACTAATTTAACAGCTAAATACCTAAACATTTTATTCCTTTAAACACCCCAACCTTTTAAGACTCCACTTAATATTCTTTTCTAATTCAAAATAACCTAAATCACTAAAACCTTTTTTTGCTACAAATATGTAATAACCGCTACTTATATTTGGATAAAGTTGTAAAAAAATAGCTCTTATTAATCTTTTAGTTCTATTTCTTACAACAGCACATCCTACTTTTTTACTTGCGATTACTGCAATTTTTTTAACTTCGCTTGGTTCGTGATAAATAACGCAGTTTTTAGCAAACCATTTTGAACCAATTTTATAAAGTCTAGCAAAATCTTTAGAATCATTTATGCTAGAAAATTCCTTTAGATTGCTAATCTTCTTCTACCTTTTGCGCGTCTTGCATTGATTACTTTACGACCATTTTTAGTCTTCATTCTTACACGAAATCCGTGAGTTCTCTTGCGAGGTGTATTGTGTGGTTGATAAGTTCTTTTTGGCATTTTTCTTCCTTAAATAAAAAAATTAAACGCATATTCTATCACAAATAACTTAATTATTTTTAAGTATTTTTGATATAAAATAAATTTTATGGATAAAAATACATATTTACATTACTTAAAATTATTCGGATTTTCCTTTTACAACGATAAGTTAAGCGTTAATAAAAACTACAATATAAAAGATATAAAAAATTGCAAATTATGCAATTTATACAAAAGTAAAAATAATTTTTATACAAATAAAGTAATTAAATCAAATATTTTCATACTAAGCGATATTGGTTTTAATGACAATGATGCTGAATATTTTAATAGTATTTTAAGCAAGAATTTAAATCTTAATTTAAATAATGTATATATTACAAATATAGTAAAATGCTCAAATCAATATAAACAAGAAAATATTTTAAAGTGCTATCAGTATTTTTTAAATGAACTTTTGGAAAGTGAAGCAAATATTATAATTTTATTAGGAGAAAATTTAAAAAATATATTACAATTATCAAATTTTAATATTGGAGATATTATTTTTTATGACTTTTATGGTAAAAAAAGAAAAGTTTTGCTAAATTACAGCTTTAGCTTTATTAAAAAAAATCCAAGTTATGAAAATGATTTTATAAATAACTTAAAAAAAATAAAGGAATAATTATGAAAAAATTATTAACAACAATGTTAATATGCTCAAATCTTATTGCTGCCAAACAAGAATTAGTCAAAATTGAGCCAGCAAAGGTTTTTTATGTTAATTACGAAAAAGAAAAATGCTCTGATGAATGTCTAAAAGACTTATTATACAAAGGTCTTTATATAAGCTATATAACAAGATTTAATTCTAATGATGAAAAACTAAATAACATTTATGTAAAACTTCTTAATGGAATTGAATATATTGATTTACCTAAAAAACAACAATTAAATACAATTAAAATAGCTTTAGTTATACCAGAAAAAGTTGTAAAATCTTATTCTAGTAATATAATTTCTCCTGCACTTGCATATCTTATGAAACAAAATGATAATGTATATATGAAAGTATATTTTACAGGAGATGAAAGTGAAACTAATATAGCTCCTATCATAAGCCAATTACACGATTATTCACTAATTATTACAGGATTTCAAAAAAACGGCATTAATGTATTAAACAAAAGTATTACAAATATTGCAGTATTTAATCCATTAGCAAAATCTAGTGATTTTGATAATGTAAATTCTAATTTTACATTTGGTAGCATAGATTATCAAGAACAAGTTGCAAAACTAATAAATATTTCAAATAACAAAATAGCTGTATTTAAAGATGATAGCTTACTAGCAAGTAAAATAACTGATAATATAAGAGAACAAAGCAATATAATTTCTCTTAAAACTATTGAAAAGAAAAATCTAAATGTAAATTCGGCTTTAAGTGATGCTTGGAAATTAAATAATTCTAGCGTATTTTTTAATATACCATTAGTAAAAACAACTCTTTTGGCAACACAAATAAGAGCTTTAAGTATTAGACCGAATAAATATTTAAGCACTCAAATTAATTATCATCCAATGTTTTTAAACCTAAGCCAAGAAAACGAAAGGTCTATGTTTTATTTTGCTAATTCAATAGGCGAAATTGATGAAGAAATAGAGTATATAAATGATTTATTAGGGCAAAAAATAGCTTATAACTGGATAGCTTATTCAACTAGCGTTGGATTAGATTACTACTATCACGAGCTATATTCAAATAAAAAAGATAGATTATTTAAAGATAATTTTATAGGTAATTCAATACATTTTAATGTAAGAATTATGAATGCTAAACAATCAAAATTTAGCGAACAAAAATAAAACTAAGAATTTAAATTCTTAGTTTTAAGTAATTTTATAAAGATAATAAAGCAATTCTTACTGCGTTAGTTGCTGCTCCAACACGAATTTGATCAGCTACACACCATAAATGTAAAATCTTAGGGTTATTTAAATCAACTCTAATTCTACCAACATAAGTTTCATTTGTATTGCTTGTAAATAAAGGCATTGGATAGCGTAACTCTTCATTTTCACTATCTTCATTATGTGCTTTTGTATTTGGATTATCCATCAATACAACGCTTGGAGCTTTACTTAAAATCTCTCTTACTTTTGTTAAATCTACATTATTTTTAAAAGTAATTGTAATACTTTCGCTATGACTTCTAAGTACTGGCACTCTAACGCAAGTAGCACTAATTTGCATTTTTTTATTCATAATTTTTTGAGTTTCATTTACCATTTTTAGCTCTTCTTTTGTATAGCCACTATCAGTAAATACATCAATTTGAGGAATTAGATTTAATGCTAGTTGATAAGTAAATTTTGATGGTTTAATTTCTTCAAAAGCAAATACTTTTTGAAGACCTTCCATAAGCTCACTCATACCTAAATTCCCTGCTCCACTTGCCGCTTGATAAGTGCTAACATCAACTCTTTCTATATCAAATACATCATCAAGTGGTTTTAATACTTGCACCATTTGAATGGTTGAGCAATTTGGATTTGCAATTATTCCTTTATGTTTTTCAAAATCACCAGGATTACATTCAGGCACTATTAAAGGCACATCATTCATCATTCTAAAATAACTTGTATTATCAATAACCAAAGCACCTTTATTTGCTGCAATTTTTGCATATTTTTCACTTATACTTCCACCCGCACAAAAGAATGCTATATCAACATCTTCTTCATCAAAACTATGCTCATCTAATTCTTCTATAACATAAGTTTCATCACGCCATACAATCTCTTTACCAGCACTATTTTTACTAGCTAATAATCTTAGTTCTTTTACTGGAAAATTGTATTCATTTAATACATTTAATATTTCTTCGCCTACAGCACCTGTTGCACCAATGATTGCAATATTTTTCATTTCACTCTCCTAAATTGTATTTTTGCATTTTTTCTCTAAAAACTTTTTCGCTCATTGAAATTAATTTAGAAGCTGCTTTTATATCCTTTTCTTGCTTTAAAGCTTCTTTAATTAATTCAAATTCTAAGTCATTTATATTATTTTTATTATTATTAGTAAAATTAAGTCTTAAATCACTATCTTTTACTATATTTTCATCGCTTAAAATTGCAGCACTTTCAACAATAGAAATCAATTCTCTTATATTTCCAGGATAATTATAATCATTTAATACTTTTATAGCTTCTTTGCTAAAAGTTTTTTCCCCTAAATCATACTCATTACAAATTCTATTTAAAGTAGCATTAGCAATTTCTATTATTTCATCTTTTCTTTGTCTTAAAGGCAAAATATCTAGCATAATTGTATTTAATCTATAAAATAAATCTGCTCTAAATTTATTATTTTTAATATTATCTTGTATGTTTATATTACTAGCACTTATAATTCTTACATCTATATTAATTAATTTTGTGCCACCTAATCTTTGTATAGTTTTTTCTTGTAAAACTCTTAATAACTTAGCTTGAATACTGGCACTCATTTCACCTATTTCATCAAGAAATAAAGTGCCTTCATTAGCTAACTCAAATAAGCCCAATTTATTAGAATTAGCATCTGTAAAAGCTCCTTTTTCATATCCAAACAATTCACTCTCTATTAAATTTTCAGGAATAGCAGCCATATTAATAGCTATAAAAGGCTTATTTGCTCTTTTACTATTTTCGTGAATAAATTTTGCAAATACTTCTTTACCAACTCCACTTTCACCGCTTAAAAATACACTGACATTTGTTTTAGCTGCTTTTAAAGCTATTGTTTTTAAATTCTCAAGTTCTTTTGATGAACCTAAAAATCCATTTTGTTTTACTGGAATTTCTTTTTTAATTTTATTAGCTTTTTTTTCTCTAATAATTTTTGCTCTATTTATTGCTTCATATAATTTATCCAAATCAAATGGCTTTGTTAAAAAATCTTTTACTCCAAGTCTTAGTGCTTCAATTGCTTTATTTAAAGTTGCATTTCCTGTAATAATTATAAACTCAGCACTAATTTTTTGTTCTAAAGCTGTTTTTACAAACTCAAGTCCGTCCATTTTAGGCATATTAATATCACTTATTATTAAGTCAAAACTATCATCTAATTCTTTTAAAGCATCAATTGGATTTTTATAAGTTTTTAATTCATAATCATCACTTAATGATAATTCTAAGGATTTTCTCATATTAATATCATCTTCAACTATGGCTATTTTCATACCTTATCCTTTGTGTAAATCAATATTTTACCTTGAGCAAGTTCTGCTTTAAAATAAATTGGCAATAATCTTAAATGAGTTTTTATACTTGCTTTAAAATTATTGACATCAACATATTCACTCACTATCGCTTTATTAACACAATCTATTAAATTTGTTTGTTGGTCTTTTAAACTATCATAAATATTAGACTTTGTAGCATTAATCTCACAAACATAAGTATATCTTGCTTTTTTATCAATACTCATTGCTCTACTTAAGTGAAATTCTTCGTTAGTTAGGACTAGATTAGTAGTACTTAATCTAGCCCAAAATATATAATCAGGATTTGTAGCGTTTAATAATCCTAAAAAGCTAATTAATATGAGAACAATTCGTTCCATTTATATTTATCAATTTTTAGTTCTAATTCAACCGTATAAAGACCATCTTTAAATCCTTCTCCGGTAATGTTTGCATTTTTAATAAGTCCATTAACATATGTTGTAATTAACGAGCTTCTAAGCATTGCGTCTTTTACATTTTCTCTAGAATTTACTCTAACCCCATAAAGTTTGCCAGCTAATTGACGATAAGCATCAGCTAATGCTGCTCTTTTTGCAAGTGCTAATGCTTGAGCTTGCGAAACTGTGTTTTGAGGTGGAATTCCCTCTCCTACCGAACTAAAAATCATAAGTCTTACTGCTTCTTCTTCAGGACTTAAAACAGGCTCTTGATAACTTGCTTTTTTATAAGCTGTTTTTTGAGTGTTATTTTCTACTTGAACTGTTGTTTCTTTTTTTTGTGGAACACAAGCACAAATAAATATAGCTAAAGCGATGGTGCCTAATCTTTTCACGATTTTTCCTTTAAATAATTATTTAATTGCTTCAAAGCAATTATTATTCCTTTTCTTTAAATAGCTTGTTATAATATGAAAAATAATCTGTTGTTTTGCTTAATTGCTTAGAAATATTTGAATAAAAATTTATTTCATCAATTTGATTATATTCTAAATTATTATCCAATTCAGCTATTTTCTTTAAAGAAGAACATTCATATAAATATAAGTTATTTTTTAATGCAACCATCACACTACCAATAGCCCAAGTTCTACAAAATTCTCTTAAATCATTTCTATTTGGAGTTAGTTGTTTTTTAGCGTATAAATTCGCTGCTAAAACATTAGTATCAAAATATATAAAATTGTTATATTTATTTTTAATACTATCATATATTTTTTGACTAGGAGCTATTAATAATGTATGCTCAATATAATTATTAAAAATTACTCTATCGCCTATTTGTGGAGTTAATATAGGTAATGGTAAAGCATCTTGTTTTAAATCAGAAAATGTATATAGCTCTAATTTAATATTATTGTTCTCATTATTTACAAAACTAGCTCTAGCAACAATTATAGAATATTCTCCGATATCTTTAATAACAATAGCGCCATTTTTTAAATTATTTTCATCATATTTTGCATCAACTATATGAGCATAAGCATAGCCATTATCAATCTTGTCAATAACAGCATTTATAAATTGATTAGCAAATGCAAAAACCGAAAAGCATATTAAAATAAAAGTTTTCTTAAACATATTATCCCTTTAAAATTAAATTACTAAATTATAAGCAAAAAAAAGTAAAATGTCTGCCTTATTTTGGAAATTTTATCATATTTTAAAGGAAAATAATGCGAAAAATCATATTAGTTTTATCTATTTTTTTAAGTTTAAATTTATTCTCAAAAGAATTAAAAATGGAAGAATTAATATGGGAAAGAGGCGAGAGTTTTTTATTTTTCTTACAAAAAAATCAAATTCCATTAAGCATATATCATAATCTTGATAAAGAAGATAAAGAACTAACAGCAGAAATTATAGCTGGGGTTAAATATCAAATATTAAGAGATGAAAATGATAATATAGAACAAATTTTAATACCAATAAGCGAAACTTTACAAATACAAATATATAAGGATTTAGAAGATAAATATGCTATAACATTTACTCCAATTACTTATAAAGTTGAAGAAACAAGTTTAACATTTAAAATAAATAAATCAGTATATCAAGATATTATAGATAACACTCAAAATTCTAGATTAGCAAGCGCTCTACTTAGAGCATATGCAGGAACGATTAATTATACAGGAATGAAAAAAGATGATAGAGTAGTAATCGTTTATTCTCAAAAAAGAAGATTAGGTAGAATTTATGGAGATGCAAATATAAAATCAGCTATGATTGAAGTTAATAAAAAGCCTTATTATATATTTAAATATGGAGATAATGACTTTTACGATGAAAACGGAAAACAATTAGAAACATATACTTTTATATTGCCTGTTGGAAATGTTAGAATTAGTTCTCCATTTAACCCAGGAAGATTTCATCCTATTTTAAAAAAATATAGAGCCCATCTAGGAATAGATTATGCAGCACCAACAGGAACACCAGTAAAAGCAGCAGGTGCTGGAAAAATAATGTTTAGAGGAGTAAAAGGTGGATATGGAAATGTAGTTCAAGTAAATCACTCAAGTGGTTATATGACTTTATACGCACATTTAAGCAAATTTGGTAAATACAAAATAGGAGATAGTGTAAAACAAGGTCAAGTAATTGGCTATGTAGGAACTACAGGTCTTAGCACAGGGCCGCACTTACATTTTGGTATGTATAAAAACAATGCAGCAATTAACCCAGCAACAGTTGTTAGAGTTGCAAAAGATGGTCTAGTAGGCAAAGAAAAGCAAAAATTTGATTTAATAACTAAAGAATATATAAGTGAAATTAAGCATATATTAGAAAGTAAAATAACTCCTATAAAAGAAGAGAATTTTGAAAATATTGTGGAGCTTAATTAAAATATGAAAAATACAGCAGTAGCTTTTGAAATAATACAAGATTTTTTAGATGAAAAAGATGTTAGCTATGCTGAATTATTAGAAGCCCTAAAAATAATAAAAAATGATGATTATGAAGCTTATGAAAACATAATCAAAAGTCTTGATGATGAAGACTTAGGAAATATCGCAACGCTAATGCCTGAACATATGTTAAGCGATGTTTTGAAATTATCTTCAAGTAAAAAATTAGCTTTAGCATTAGGCGAATTAGAAAGCGATGATGCAACTGATTTAATGCAAAGCATTGAAGAAATTGATGATGAAAAAGCAAATAGAATTTTTTCAAATCTTAGTAAAGACGAACAAGATGATATTTTATTCTTAAAACGCTACGATGATGAAAAAGCTGGTGCTTATATGCAAACAGAGATTTTTACCGCAAAGCTTAGTGATACTCTAGAAAGTGCTATTAGCAAATATAAAGAGCTTAAAAAAAGCGAAGAAATAGAACATATAATCCAACTTTTTATAACCGATGAGAATGAAAAATTAATTTATAGTTTGCATGTAGGAGATTTAATTTTATATGAATTTAAAGATACTTTTCAGCAAATTCTAGATAAAAATGAAGATTTAGCAAAAGATTTACATTTTATTAGAGATTATGACACTATAAATGATGCTATCTCTATGGTTCAAGACTATGATTTAAGTGTAATTGCTGTAGTTGATAATAATAATAAATTATTAGGAAGAATAACTTATGATGATATACACGACTTAATCCAAGACTATGCAACAGAGCAAATGTATAACTTTGCAGGGGTTGGAGATATTGATAGCGAAGATGAAAATACTATAAAAGCAGCTAAAAGTAGAGCTAAATGGCTTATTGTAAATCTAATTACTTCGTTAATTTCAGCCCATGTTATCGCAATGTTTTCTGATGCAATAGAAAAGTTAGTAGCACTTGCGGCTTTAATGCCAATAGTTGCATCAATGGGTGGAAATACTGGCTCACAAGCACTTGCCGTAACTATTAGAAAACTTGCTTTAGGCGAATTAAGTTATGAGAATTCAAAACATATATTATTAAGAGAAATTGCTATTTCGTTTTCAAACGCAACGATTTTTGCCATTGTTTTAGGAGCTGTTGCGTATTTTTGGTTTTCAATCCCAATGCTAAGCCTTGTGATATTCATATCAATGATTTTAAATTTAGGTTTTGCAGGTTTAATTGGCTCATTAATACCTTTGGTATTAAAAAAATGTGGATTTGACCCTGCACTAGGTAGTGCAGTTTTGCTAACAGCAACCACCGATGCTTTAGGATTTTTTAGCTTTTTATTGCTTGCTAAAATAATATTGCTATGATTTAATTTTCTTTTAACAAAAATATGTTTAAATTTAAGATTTAATTTTCAATAAAAAGGAGATAAAATGAAAATTTCAACAAAACTTTCGTTATGTATACTGATTAGTTTGTGTATCTTAGGCATTAGCCTAATATTTATTTCTAACAAAGGAATGCAAGAAATTGATAACGTAACAACTAAAACGGTAGAAGAACTAGCAGTAAAAGATGCTAGAAGTGCTGCAAAAAGCATTGTATTTGGCTTTTATAATTTTTCTGAAAAATTATATAAAGACTTCGTAAAAGCTGGAGATGGACCTGAAGATGCACTTGAAAGCACAATTGAATATCTTCAAGGTATGAATTTAGATAGCACAAATATTAGATTTTTTGCCGTTAATTCAGATGGAACTTATTTAGTTCATTATCAACCAGAAAAAGTAGGAAAGAATTTAAAAGCAGATTTAGATATTAAAGGCGAAAGCTATGTAGAAAAATTTGTTAAGAATGGCTTAGCAGGTGGTGGTTTTACAGAGGTTACATTCTTTGATAAGGTAACTAATAAAGATAGAAATATCATTACCTATACTAAAAAAGATAAAAATATGGATATTATCTATGGTTGCACAATAGATATGGATATAACAAATCAAGAAATCGCTGAAGTAGGTAAAATAATTGATGAAGTTATTAGTAGCTCAAATTACAAATTTACATTAGCAGCAGTTGTTATAGCAGCTATAATTTTAATATTAATG
>NZ_JACGAU010000033.1:0-13761 GCF_020137595.1 Campylobacter sp. RM12640 | reverse complement strand
GTAAGCAAACTGGCTTTATTGAAGTTATGGGTTGTGGTATGGTTCATCCAAATGTATTTAAAAATGTTGGCTATAAAAATGTTAGCGGATATGCTTTTGGTTTAGGAGTTGAGCGATTTGCAATGCTACTTCATAAAATACCTGATTTAAGGTCATTATTTGAAGGAGATTTAAGATTATTGGAGCAATTTAAATGATAATTAGTAAGAATTGGTTAAATGAATTTATAGACTTAAAAAATATTAGCACAGATGAATTAGTAAAAACTTTAAATAGCATAGGTTTAGAAGTTGATGGAGTAACTACAATTATAGCTCCTAAAAAAGTTGTAGTTGCAAAAGTAATGAGTAAAGAAAAGCACCCTGATGCTGAAAAATTAAGTATTTGCCAAGTAGATGTTGGTAATGAAGTTTTACAAATCGTATGTGGAGCTAAGAATGTTGAAGCAGGGCAATTTGTAGCAGTTAGTTTAGAAGGTGCACAAATTGGTGATATTACTATTAAAAGAGCTAAATTGCGTGGGGTTGAGAGCAATGGAATGATATGCTCATCAACTGAACTTGGATTTGCCAAAATAAATGATGGCATTATGGTTTTAGATAATAGTATAGGCGAACTTACTTTAGGTAAAGAATTATGCGAATATCCTTTATTTAATGATGAATTAATTGAAATTGAGCTAACTCCTAATCGTGGGGATTGCTTAAGTATTAATGGTATAGCAAGAGATTTAAGTGCAGCATTAGATATTAATTTAAAAGAAAAAAAACCTTTTAAAGATGTTGATAATGCAGAAGGCATTAGAAGAATTTTGAATGTTCATTTTAGTGATGGAATTGATGGTAATTTAAATATAAAAGCAATAGAATTATTAAATAATATTGAAAATACTTTAAAGGTTAAATTAAGATTAGCTAGTATTGAAGAATTAAAAGATAATGCTATAGAAAACTTATTATCTTATACAACACATGCAAGCGGGGTATTATTTAATGCAGTTGATTTAAGCAAATTATGTAATGAATGCGAGCAAATAAGTTTAGATGTAAAAACTAAAGAAAACAAAGAATTTGTTATTAAGTATAAAGATAAAGAATTAGCAATTGCTGGAATTACACAAAATGAAGAATTTAAAATAGATAAAGATAGTAAAAAAATAATCATAATTGCAAATTATGTAAATCCTAAAATAATCGCAAATACCCATAAAAATTATAAAAATACAGATATTTATAGAAGTTTTAGGGGCAGCGAACCAGAGCTTAATATAGGAATTGATTATTTATTTAATTTGTTACAACTTAATAAAAACATTAAAATTTATGGTAGTTCTTGTCAAAATACCCCAAGCAAAGAAAAAATATCAATTAATTGTAATATTAGCGAGCTTGAAAATATGATAGGTCAGTCTTGCGAAAAAAATGATGTTGTGAAAATTTTAAAAAGATTAGGGTTTGAATTAAGTATTGCTGAAGATAATCTATATTTAAAAGTTCCATTTTATAGACATGATATTAATAATTCTGCTGATATTTGTGAAGAAATAGTAAGAATGATAGGCATTGATAATATTAAGCCTAAACCACTTGATTTTTATGAATTAAACAGAACAAACAACACTTATTTAAAATATAAAAAATCTCTTGAATTAAGAAATAGAGCTTTAATGTGTGGATATTTTGAAAGTATTGGCTATGTTTTTGATAGCAAAGAATTTTTAGAAAAATTAAATTTAAAATATATCAAAAATGAAATTATAAACCCAATCACAAATGAAATGAATACGCTAAGAAGCTCTATCATTAGCACACTTTTAAAACAAGCTAGTTTTAATTTTAATAATTCAAGAAAATCAGTAAAATTATTTGAAATTGGTAGTGTATTTGATGAAAACGGACAAGAAAATAAAAAATTTGCTTTAATTAGCTCTGGCTTAAGTGAAAATGCAAATTTAAAAAATCACGCAAAACCTAAAAATGTTGATTTTTTCACATTCTTAAATGAATTAAAAACAATATTAAAGGATTTTCAATTAAAATCTAGTGATTATCATTTATTTAGTGAATTTGAAAGAGCTGATATATATAAAAACAATCAAAAAATAGGCGTAGTTGGAAGATTAGATTTACATTTAGAAAATGAATTAGAATTACCGGTTACTTATTTATGCGAAATTGATTTTAATGCTTTAGAGTATGATTTTATACAAGCAAAAGCTTATTCAAAATTCCAAGGAACAACTAGAGATTTAAGTATTTTGGTGCCTAAAAATTATGATTATTCAGTTATAAAATCAACTATAAATAAATTAAACATTAAGAATTTAAAAGATTTTAAAATAGTAGATTTATATCAAGATGAAAGCTTAAAAGATTATGAAAGTTTAAGTATAAGCTTTTCATTTGTTGATGATGAAAAAGTATTAAAAAATGATGATATAAATAATGAAATGAATGAAATTATTAGTGAATTAGATAAAATAGGATTAAAATTAAGATGAGAATAAAAGCATTAAATAAACAATTTGATTTAGTTTTGGAAAATATAGCTGCAGATAAATCTATCTCTCATAGAGCTGCTTTATTTTCTTTATTAACTAATGGGGAGTGTAAGGTTAAAAACTATCTTTACGCACAAGATTGCCTACATACTTTAGAAGTTGTAAGAAATTTAGGTGCTACAATAAAAATATATGAAGATAAAAATGAATTAGTTATAACACCGCCTAATGCTATCAAATCTCCTAATGTAGTTTTAGATTGTGGAAATTCTGGGACACTAATGAGACTTTTAATTGGTTTTTTAGCTAGTCAAGATGGTTTTTTTGTTTTAAGCGGAGATGAATATTTAAACAAAAGACCTATGAAAAGAGTAAGCGATATACTTAATAAACTAGGGGCTAAAATTGATGGTAGAGAAGGGGCAAATTATGCTCCTTTAGCAATTAGGGGAGAGAAAATAGATTATTTTACTTTTGAAAATACTCTAAAATCAGCGCAAGTAAAAACTGCATTAATATTAGCTGGATTATTGAGTAATGGTTGCGAAATATACGAAAGCGAATTAAGCAGAGACCATTCAGAAAATTTATTAAAAATGATAAAAGCACCAATAAAAACAGATGGTTCTAAAATAGAAGTAAAACCATTACAAGATAAATTACAATCGTATGAAATAGAAGTTCCAAATGACCCTTCTTCTGCATTTTTCTTTGCTGTTTTATGTGCTATCAGTGATAATTCCACTCTAGTTTTAAAAAATATGCTTTTAAATAAAACTAGAATTGAAGCATTTAAAATTCTTGAAAAAATGGGGGCAAATATTACATATCAAATAGAGAAAAATGATTATGAAAATATAGGAACCATTACTATAAAAAGTTCTAAATTAAAGGCTGTTGAAGTTAGTGAAAATATTTCTTGGCTAATTGATGAAATACCAGCATTATCAATAGCATTTTTATATGCTGAAGGAAATTCTATTGTCAAAAATGCAAAAGAATTAAGAGTAAAAGAAAGCGATAGAATAAAGGCTGTCCTTGAAAATTATTCAATTTTAGGTGTTGAATACGAAGAATTTGAAGATGGATTTATGGTTGTTGGAAAAAGTATAAAAAATAATAATGTAATACTAAAAAGTTTTGCAGACCACAGAATAGCTATGAGTTTTTCTTTGCTAGCTAAAGATTATGAAATAGAAATTGACAATGTTGAATGTGTAGATGCTTCTTTTACAAATTTTTATGAAATTTTATCTTTATTTGAAAGACAATAAAATATGAAAATAGAATTAGCTAAAAGTTACGGATTTTGTTTTGGAGTTAAAAGAGCTATCAAACAAGCAGAAAAGACTAAAGATGCAGCCACCATTGGGCCATTAATTCACAATAATGATGAAATATCAAGATTAAAGAACGATTTTAATGTAAAGACTATTAATGATATAACAGAATTAAATGATGAGAAAAAGGCCATTATAAGAACGCATGGAATAACAAAACAAGACTTAGACATATTAAAAGAAAGTGGTAGAGAAATTATAGATGCAACTTGCCCTTTCGTTAAAAAGCCACAAGAAATTGTGGAAAAAATGAGCAACGAAGGGTATGAAATTGTTATTTTTGGAGATAGCAATCATCCAGAAGTAAAAAGCGTAAGAAGTTATGCTACTACTAATAATTATGTAGTTTTAGATGAAAAAGAACTGATAGATATTAAGTTTAAAAATAAAGTAGCTTTAGTAAGTCAAACTACAAAAAAAGTAGAAAAATTTATGCAAATAGCTAATTTTTTAATGTTAAAAGTAAAAGAAGTAAGAGTTTTTAATACAATTTGCGATGCAACATTTAAAAACCAAGAAGCTATTAAAATTCTTGCAATGAAAAGTGATGTTATGATAATTGTTGGCGGTAAAAATAGCTCAAATACAAAGCAATTATTTTTAATAGCAAAAGAGCATTGCAAAGATAGTTATTTAATTGAAAATGAAAATGAATTAGATTTTAATTGGTTTAAGGATAAAAATCTATGCGGAATTAGTGCAGGAGCTAGCACACCTGAATGGATTATTGATAAAGTTGTTAAAAAAATAGAAAATTTTACTTAATATTAAATAGTCATAAGTGAAATAGTGATAGAATAGGGCACAATCATTTCTTAATTTGATTAATTTTATTACAAAAGGACCAAAATGGCTAAGTTAAATGGAGCTCATAACAATTTAGAAGATTTAGAAAACATTGATTTCGCGGCAATGTTAGATGAGTTTGAAAGCGAAAAAAATCCTGAAAATATTTCAGTAATTGATGGAAAAATTATTAAAATTGAAGGCGACGAAGTATTTGTTGATATACAAGATAAATCAGAAGGTGTTTTAAATATTAGTGAAATCACAAAAGATGATAAGCTATTGTTTAATGTTGATGATGTTATTAAAGTAACAGTTGTAGGTAGTTATAATGGACGCCGTTTATTATCATACAAAAAAGCACTTCGTAAAGAAAAAGTAGTTGAATTTATTAAAAACTATAATGAAGACAATAACGATACTTTTGAGGTAAAAATCATAGGAAAAAATCGTGGTGGTTTTGTTGCAGTAGATAATAATGAAGTAGAATTTTTCTTACCAAAATCACAATGCTCTCATAAAGAAATTAATACTTTAATGAATAAAAAAATTAAAGTTAAAATATTAAAAATTGATGAAGAAACACAAAGTATAGTTGTGTCAAAAAGAAAAGCAAACGAAGAAGACCGCAAAAAGAAAAAAGAATTAATTAATAATATAATCAACGATTCAGAACTTAAAGAAGGTGTTGTTAGAAAACTTACAAGCTATGGAATGTTTGTTGATATTGGTGGAGTTGATGGCTTAGTTCATTATAGCGAAATATCTTATAAAGGTCCTGTAAATCCTAGTACTTTATACAAAGAAGGGGATAAAGTTTTAGTAAAAATTGTAGGATATGATGAAGAGAAAAAACATATTTCTTTATCAATCAAAGCAGCTTTAAGTGACCCTTGGGATGAAATTAAAGATAGCTTAGAAATTGGAGATATTTTAAAAGTAGTAGTTTCTAATATTGAAAATTATGGAGCTTTTGTAGATTTAGGAAATGATATTGAAGGATTTTTACATATAAGTGAAATTTCTTGGGATAAAAATGTTAAAAATCCAAGAGATTATTTAAAAGAAGGTCAAGAAATTGATGTTGAAGTAATTGAAATAGATTATGAAAAACGCCGTTTAAGAGTATCTCTTAAAAATTTACTTCCAAAACCTTTTGATGGCTTTAATGAGAAATTTAAAGCAGGAGATATTGTTGAAGGCGAGATTAGCACTATTACAAATTTTGGAGCTTTTGTTAAAATTGACAATATTGAAGGTTTATTATTAAATGATGATATATCTTGGACTGAAAATGAAACTTGCAAAAAAGTTTATAAAGTAGGGGATAAAGTAAAAGTTAAAATTAGAAAAATTGATAGTGAAAACCAAAAAATTTCTTTAAGTGTTAAACATTTAGAAGAAAGTCCTAGTTCATTATTTGCTAAAGAACATAGATTAGGTGATGTTATTAAAGGTATTGTAAGCGATATTAAAGACTTTGGAGTGTTCGTTAAAGTAAATGATAAAGTTGAAGCTTTAATTAAAAATGAAGATTTAGGAGAAGTTAAGCCTAATATTGGAGATGAAATTGAAGGAGCTTTAATTTTCACTAGAAATGGTAAAATTCGCTTAAGTATAAAAAAATTAAATTTAATTAAAACTCGTGAAGATTTAGAAAAATTTAATTCTGATGATAAAATTACAATAGGTGATATAATTAAAGATCAATTACAATAGTAATGAAACAACACTCGTTATATTTTATATTTGGAATAATTTTTTTTATTTTAGTATTGGTTTTAATGCTATTAATAAAATCTGCAAATTATAAAGATTTGCAGATTTCTAAAATTATTGATGAAAATATTGAAATTATTAAAAATAAAATATCAAATAATGAGTGGTATGCTAAATTAGCTAAAGATGAATTGGGAGATTCTTACCCAATATCAAATGAACTTTATGTTCATTTTGAATTACAAGATACAGGTAATTTAAGTAAAAAGAAATTTTTTAAATTAAATATAGATAAAAACGATAATTATTCTTTGTTTTGTGTAAAACAAACTATATCTAATTTAAATTTGAAATATTTTTTAATTAATAATAAAAAATATTCTCAGATAGTCATAGATACTAACAATATTTCTTTATTGCATTACCTTATAGATAGTTTAAAAAACTATAATATCAATTCTGATTTTGAAGAAATTTGGATTTAATTTAATTTTAAAGGATTAACAAAATGGCATCTTATTCAATGGGTGATTTAAAAAAGGGTTTAAAAATAGAAATAGAAGGTGTTCCTTATAAAATAGTGGAATATCAACATGTAAAGCCAGGTAAAGGTCCTGCTTTCGTAAGAATAAAAATAAAATCTTTCATAAATGGTAAGGTTTTAGAAAAAACTTTCCACGCAGGTGATAAATGTGAATCTCCTAATTTAGTAGAAAAAGAAATGCAATATTTATATGATGATGGAGAATTTTGCCAATTTATGGATAATGAGACTTATGAGCAAGTAGCTATAACAGAAGAAGATGTTGGCGAAAGTAGAAAATGGATGATTGATGGTATGAATGTAAGCGTATTATTCCATAACGGAAAAGCAATAGGCGTTGAAGTTCCGCAAGTTGTTGAGCTAAAAATAGTTGAAACTCAACCGAATTTCAAGGGTGACACACAAGGCTCTAATAAAAAGCCAGCTACTTTAGAAAGCGGTGCAGTTGTTCAAATACCTTTCCATGTATTAGAAGGGGAAGTTATTAGAGTAGATACTCAAAGAGGCGAGTATATAGAAAGAGCTAATAAATAATTATGAACGATAAAGCAAAGCGTGTAAAATACTTAAGAGCTTTAGAAAAAGCTGCTAATCGCTTTGCTTTAGCCTTAAAAAAAGAAGATTTTTCAGATGGTATTTTCGCATCTAGTATAGAGCAGAATTTAAAATTACTAAATAAATGTGAGCCTGTTTATCTTGATTCTACATATTCAAAAGAATTAGAAAATTTTGTAAATTTATGCTGTTTTTCTCAATTAGACAGATTTGAATTAATTAGCAAATTTAATACTCTAGAGAAAATAAAAAAGCAAAATCAATACAAAAAAACAAAACATAAAAATCAATTATATGATAATTTATTTAGTTAAAATATATTTTTATTTAAATAAGTTATTGGAGAATTAAAATGGATGATTTTGATAAATTATTTGAGACCACACCAGAAGAAAAACTAATAGATGTATTACAAAACGCACCAAGAGGTGCAGTTCAAAATACTGTAGTAACGCATAGTAAAGAATTTTTAGCATTAAAATTATTATTAGAAAAGCAAAATATAGACTATACACAAGTTGAAGAATTTATATTTAATAATGATGCTTTGCTAAATGAAATGCTAAATGATGTTTTTATAGATTTAACAGCAAAAATTTTAGGGCATGAGGGATAATGAAAGTTATTTTTGATGATATTGTTGAAATTTATGATAATACATTAAATGAAGAAGATTTATTAATTAAAGCAAAAAGCCTTAAACCTTGGAGAAAAGGGCCTTTTAAAATAAATAATATTTTTATAGATAGTGAGTGGAAAAGCAATATAAAATATAATATTTTAAAAAAGCATATTGGTTGTATTGAGAATAAAATAGTGGCTGATGTTGGGTGCAATAATGGTTATTATATGTTTAGAATGCAAGAATTTAGACCAACTAAGATTGTCGGATTTGACCCTTCTCAAAGGTGCTATGAGCAATTTACTTTTTTAAATTCCTTATTTAAAACAAATATTGTATTTGAGAGATTAGGGGTAGCTGATTTACCAAGCTACAATCATAAATTTGATGTAATTTTTTGCTTAGGGGTGATTTATCACAGAAGCGACCCAGTGCAAATGCTAAAACAATTAAAACAAAGTCTAAACACTAATGGGATTGTATTTTTAGATACTATTTATTTTGATAGCGAACAACCTTTTGCTTTAGTTCCAGATACAAGTTATGCAAAAATGTCTAATGTATATTTTATACCAAGTATTAAAGCATTGCAAAATTGGTGTAAAAAAGCTAATTTCAAAGAATTTGAAATACTAGCAACTTCTAAAACAACAATAGAAGAGCAAAGGAAAACAGATTGGATTGATGGATATAGCTTGGAAGATTTTTTAGAAGATGATGATTTTACAAAAGAAGGTTATCCTGCACCAAAAAGAATATATATAAAATTAAAGGTATAAAATGGCTGAAGAAAAAAATGATATAGAAGAAAATTCTACAGAGATTAAAATCAATGTTGAAGCTTGCCCTACAATAAATACAGAAATTTGTGGCAACATTACCGAAACAGATGAAAACAAAGCAAATCTGCAATTAAAAATAACATCTGAATTAATTTCAGATTCTGAAGGTTTAGCGCATAATGGTTTTATATATTCTGCAGGAGCTTATGTTGCACAAGTAGCAATTAACAAAAAAAATACCTGTGTTATAGGCTCAAGAACTAGTTTTTTTGCACCGGCTAAAATAGGGGATATTATATCTTTTGAAGCAACTGCTAAATTTGATAATAGTAAAAAAAGAGAAGTTTTAGTAAAAGCATATATAAGAGAAGTATGCGTATTTGAAGGTATTTTTTATGTTCTAGTAACAGATGAACATATATTAAAAATGCAAAAAAGTGAATTAGCAAAATACCAGAGCAAAAAACAAGAATAATAATTTTCTTGTTTTATAAACTAAAACCTTTTATACAAATCAAATTCAAAATATATAAAAACACTACACTTAAAACAACAGCACTTGCATTTGCCTTAACTTAAAGCATATTTGATATTTAGTTTAAAATGAGTATTTAAAAAGTGCTTAGACATTATATATATTTGACTTCAAAAGATATCAATAGTAAGTATTATGTTGAGTCATTTTATGATATTGATTGACAGGCGGACTAGACTAAGTCACCTTGCTAAGCGAAGCATTAAAGCCTTGTATATTAGCCTACAATATATATTTAAAGCCCTTGTCGCTCAATAAGAGCTACTTATATCACGCATTTGTATTATACAATTATGTATTAATAGGAGCTTAAAATGGGCTTAGATTTGGAAATAGATAAAATTAGCTTTTGATGGATTTAACGGAATTAAAGACAAGCAAACTTCTTTAAAGGTGCTTGGTCGTGTAGCAAAGCTAAGTGCTGATGATATGAATAAATTAAATGCAAGTATTACTAAGCTTAACAAACTTGATATAAAAACAAAATTAGCAAGTAAAGAGTTAAAAAATTTTAAAGATGAACTAAGTGGCAATTTAGCCCGAATTGGTGCTTTAGCTGTGCCTGTGAAGTTTGCGTGAGATTACGAGAGTGAATTGACTGGTTTTAATAATGCTACTAAGCTTAATAATTTTGAGCTTTTGTCCAATAAAATATATGAGTTTATAAAACATAATTCAAAATGCTATTAAACGCAACAAGTAAGCTTAAAATAAAATTG
Source organism: Campylobacter sp. RM12640 (assembly GCF_020137595.1). NCBI lineage: Bacteria > Pseudomonadati > Campylobacterota > Epsilonproteobacteria > Campylobacterales > Campylobacteraceae > Campylobacter > Campylobacter sp. RM12640. The sequence goes on along the minus strand of NZ_JACGAU010000033.1, from coordinate 3,659 downwards.
AACTAATAGTTGCAAAAAAAGACTTAATAAGAATTTGTTATAAACAATCTAAAATCTTCAGTTTTATTAAAATCGCAGAGTGGTGATATGGTTTTAAAATACTAATTTGAAAATTATAGTTTTCAATACTAATATAATATATAAACATATTAAATATGCTAATAATCAATTTAGATTGCTTTTATTTTTAAAATAATTTAATAGCCTTACGGAGCTTAAATTATATACTTATACCAATCACTTATGTATTTTTTATATACCTACAGACAATAATTTCAATACTATAAAAAACTTCATTTCCAAACATAGCAAAATTAGATTTAATAAGGTTTTAGAATTTAATTTATATATGTAATATAATTTTCAAACTATTTTTTATATGCTTAATATAAATTTGAATTATTTCTTTATTAATTATTTTAATAAAATATATAAATAATTTTTGATATTTTATACGATATTTAGTATATTTATAAAAATAATTATATTATTTTATGTATTATTTTATGTAAAATTATCATATTATTTTTATTATTATTTTTAATAAAATTTTACATATTAAATTTATATTGAAAACTAAGTTTATAATATAATCTTCTTTTATTATAATTTTTTTCTATATTAAACAACTTATTTTAAGGAACAATTATGAAATACCCTTTAGATTGTGAAGACAATTTTTCAAAATCATTTTTATTTTGGATAGCTAAATTTCTTAAATTTAAATTAAATTCTTTATCAAATAAACTACTTGAAAAAGCAGAAGAATTAAGAGAGATTAATATTGCTTTAAGTAAAAATAATTTCACTATAGAAGAATTAGATGAGTTAGCTAAAAAATCAAGAAATATAGGAATGATTGGTGTAAATACTTATTTTAACCCTATTAAAAAATTTTACGAGCAAATAATTCACTATAAGCTATATTCCCTAAAACTAATTGATGAAGAATTAGTAATTGAAATTCTATCAAGCATAACAGCAGGTCTTAGTGATGCGAGTAAAAAAAATCACAAAATCGCTATAGTTAATTTTTTTAAATTTTTAAGTTCGCAAAATAAAGATGATGATAGTTCTTATGTTTATGAAATAGAGTTAAAAAACTGGTCAGGATTAAACTCATCATCAGGACAAAAACTACCAGAATTTATGAGTGAAGAGCAAATGAAAACATTTTTAAATACTCTAAATAATTATGAGTTTAAAAGTAATCAAGACAGAAATAAACTTGCTATAAAAATCATATTATTTACTGGAGTAAGAGTTAATGAAGTTCTTAGATTAAGGTTAAAAGATATTAGCTATGAAAATGATTTGATAAGCCTTAGAATTCATGCTAAAGGTAATAAATATAGAGTGGTTTTACTAAATATAAATTCCATTAAAGAGCATTTAGAATATTTTAATAATTTCGCCGAACTTAATCAATACTTATTTACAAATAAACAAGGTAAGCCATTAACTCAAGCTTATATATCAAGATTAATTGAAAATGTATTATTAGCAGCCGGTATTCGCAAAGAAAAAAATGGAGCTCATATGCTAAGACATAGTTTTGCCACCCTACTTTATAAAAAAGAAAAAGATTTGTTATTAGTCCAAGAAGCCTTAGGACACGCTTCGCTTAATACTTCAAGAATTTATACTCATTTTGATAATGATAAATTAAAATTAGCAGCAAAAATAGCTAATAATTTAAAAGAAGACTAAAAAGTCTTCTTATGTATCCATCAAAACTATTAAATTAATTTAGCTCAAAATAAGTATAAAAAAACTTTTTTCATTATATATAGTGTTTATCCTATAAAAAGTAATAGCACAAATATACCTAATCCGTAAAACTCTCATTTATTCCAAAATTTAAACTTGATGCCCTACTTTATTTTGAACCTATTTTTTTATAAAAGAAAACTAAAAAACAACTAGCTAAAATAAAACTAGCACAGATAAAAAACACTTTTTCATCATATAAGTTATAAAAATACCCACCACTTAAACTACCAAAAAATACACCTAATCCGTAAAACTCTCATTTATTCCAAAATTTAAGCTGAATACCCTACTTTATTTTGAACCTATTTTTTATAAAAAAAATTAACACAAATAAATCACTTAGCCAAAATAACTATAATTAAAATTTTACTTATTTTATATAAATTAGTTTTTATTCTATTATTTATAATTTTTATCCTATAGCACAAATATACCTGCTTTATTTTGAAATTATTCTTTTATAAAGTAAAACTAAAAAACAACTAGCTAAAATAAAACTTGAATAGATAAAAAAGATTTTTTCATCGTATAGATTGTAAGATATTCAAAAATAAACTATTACTAATCAACCTAATCTATTTATTTTTAAATGCTTAAACTTAATGCCCTACTTTATTTTGAACCTATTCTTTTATAAAAGAAAACTAAAAAACAACTAGCTAAAATAAAACTAGCACAGATAAAAAACACTTTTTCATCATATAAGTTATAAAAATACCCACCACTTAAACTACCAAAAAACGCACCTAATCCGTAAAAACTCTGATTTATCCCAAATATTTTTGAGCTAATTTGTTTAGGTATCTTTTTTCTTATCATAGAATAAACACTAGGCATAATAGAGCAAAAGCTAATACCGGTTATAAACCTAACTAAGCAAAATAACCAAAAATGATGGCTAGTAAAATAATGCAATATTAAACATATAAACAAAGCAAAAGTGCTAATTAAAATTAAATTAACTTCTCCATAATCTTTTGCTAATTTTGATAATTTCGGAGCAAATATAGCACTAGCAATTCCTGCTAAACTAAAGCAAAAACCTGTTGCTAATTCTTTATGGTCTACTAATTTTGAAACAAATAAGCCGATTATAGGACCTATAAATGTTTGAGAATACTGCACTAAAAACGAAGCTAAACACAAAACTATTACAAATGAATACAAGCCTTTATCAAGCCTTATTTTTTCGCCTTTAGGAACTGGAGTAAAATCTTCTTTTACAAAAAACAATATCAATAAAAATATACTAATTAATAAAAATCCTGATATTGCAAACTGAACTCTAAAATCAAAAAAGTGCATTAATACTCCACCAAACAATGGTCCTAAAAGCGAGCCTGTTATCTGAAATGAGCTAAGTTTTGCAAGAGATACATTCACATCATCTTTAGGAGCATTAACAGCTATTAATGCAATACAAGCAGGGTTAAACCCAGAAAAAAATCCCATAATAAATCTAAGTATTATAAATGATTCTGCGGTTTTTAAAAATACGCTAATTAACAAACACAAGCCCATACCAAAACTAGCTCTTAAAAGCATTTTTTTACGACCATATTTATCAGCTAAAATACCCCATAATGGTGCAAACAACGCCATAGTAAGCGTGCTACCAGCATAAGCTAAACCACTATATAAGCTAATCTTATCTCCGCTCACTCCATATTCTTGCATAATAAATGGTAAAAGCGGTAGAATTTGATTAAGCGCTAATGTGCTTAAAAATGAACCTAATGAAACTATTAAAAGCATAAATTTAAAATTACTTTGCATAGGTTTATTATAGTTCTTGTTTGTAATTAAAGCTACTTTTATAGTGAATAATTAAGTGATTTAAAATAAATTGAAAGCTTTTTAAATATTCGTTGCTTAAGTTAGATTTT